>CANPIH010000036.1 GCA_947574085.1 uncultured Mycoplasmatota bacterium
TATACTTACAGAAATGTTACTTTTGTTAGAGAGAGTAACATTTCTTTTATTTTGTAAAATCTCATAAAAAGCAATAAAAGTTAATAAAATCTACTCTATAATATACATACAATATACACACAATATACAAAAAAGCAATAGGCTAAATCAAGTCTATTGCTTCTAACAAATCAGCTAATCCTTTATGTATATAAGTACCATCTGTAACATCTCCGCCAATGCTATGACCTAAGATTAATTTTATACAGAGCTTGTTCGCTCCGTGCTTTATCTAATAGTGTAGCTGTCGTGTGACGTGTATCATGAATGAGATGAGACATATTTAGATTCATTAAAATTCTATCAAAGTGCTCGCGACGATAATTAGAGTATTTCATCTGTCTGCCAAAAGCATTTACTATAAGATACTTTTTATCCTTATTTTGTTCATAATATTTTTTAATAAATGGTTCAATTTTTCTATTGATAGGAATTATTCTATTTTTTCCTGCTTCAGTTTTCATTCCACCCACCATATACCTTTCTTCCAAATGTACGTTAGCAATTTCTATTGATAGCAATTCAGAAATTCTTAATCCAGTATAAATCAGAATTAAAATAGTATCTAGATATTCTACAGAGTCTGCATATTTAAATAATTCATTTATTTCGTCTTGAGTAAAAAGTTTTCTTTTAGTTGGACCTTCACGCTTACCAACATTAACAAAAGTAGCATAATTTTTATCAATTATGTCATTTTTTAATGCAAATTTATACATTAATCTAAATAATGTCTTTATCATTGCTCTTGTAGGATGTGCCATACCAGAGTCATCAATAACACCTTGGAGATGAGTAAGTCTAATGTCTTTAAATCTCATTTTATATAAAGGTTTGCAATATTTTCTAAAGCAATTACTATAATTCTCAATAGCACTATCACTTACTGTTGGATAATGCTGTTTTGACATTTTATTATATACTTCTTCGAATGTTATTGTTTCTCTAGTTATATCATATGGACTTGAATTATAATCGGATAATGCAACAAGTGCTTCTTCACGTTTTGCATAATAACCTAGATACATATATATTTGTTTGCCCTCATCAGTAAATCCTTTTGTAAGTCTTACTTGATAGGGACGTCGTCTATTTCCTTTTAATTTAATAATTGAGCCATATCCTGATGGCATTCTCATTTTTATAACCTCCTTTTTATAAGGAAACAAACTATATTTTATTTATATTAAATCTTCGTTCATTTCTTGTAAACTGCTTGTGCCTAAGTATTCTTCAAACAGTTTAGGAGATATATGATAAGAATATTTTGTTTTACCATCAAGTTTGATAGCTGTCCCAAATTTTAAAATTCCACGTTGAAGTCCTATTCTCACATACATTTCAGACTTTCCCATAAGTTTTGCAGCATCCTGCACAGTTATATTTCTTTTTTCAATATTCATTTTAATTCGTTCCTTTCTAATTTTTATTATAAATCAGAAGAAACGAGATTGTATCAGATTTTTTATCTATTGATTTATCACTATTATTATATTTATTTCATCATTTTTGATATGATAGAGTCATCTCGTTTAATCTTCTTACTAAAATTTAAGTCAATTTACACCTTATTAATATTAATATATAAAACTAATGTAAAATTAATAAAAATAAAGTAGTCTCACATTCTTTAGTCATTTATGCTAAAATATTTCTCATTACTAATACGGATAATCCTTTTTAACATATTTTCCATAAAGTCTATCGTTTCATTATCATCAATACAGTAACAACTTACACCTAGTTCATTAAGAATAGAAATATATTCTTTAATTGTATTTCTATTTATCTGTTTTTTAACATTTTCCATTCCAACTAGATTAACCATTTCAACAAATTTTATTATATTTTCTTTCTTTACTTTACCATAAGATGAATTCATAACAATATCTTTTACTTTATTTATCTTGTAGTAGTCGCCAGTAAATAGATATCCTTCTAAAGTCTTAATATACCACTCGTAAAAACTAGATTTTGTCCAATATTCATGCAAGTCCTTAGGAATACCATACTTTTCTAAATTTCTTTTTATCAAAGCTTTTTTATTTTGAATTTCAAATCTGATAATACCTTCAAATTTTTCTAATCCTGACTCAGAAAATTTGTCATAAATATTAACGTTAAAAGAACCTGATTTATTATTTAAATGTACACTGGTATCGTATATTTCTTTTGACTTAGCATATCTATAAGATAAGTCATGCTTATGTAGTAATTTCATAAAAATCCTTTTTTCGTCAGGATTTAATTTAACATCAACGTAATAATCTGTTCTATTAGTCTCAAGCACATAATTTGTAGTAAGTAGAACTTTATCAGTCACCTTTTTAACTTTATCAATATAATCTTGACAATCATTTAAATTTATATCATCTTTTTCTAATACTTTATGTGCATTAGTATTAATAAGAAGACAATTAGAAACTGGATAATAACGAAACATTATATTATCTAGTTGACACCACATAGAATAGTCTTTGCAATTCTTAAATAATGACCAATTTATTAAAGCTGGATGGATAGTTACCATCATTCTAACTGTATCTAGCATTTATATCACCTCCTTATCTATAACTTTTTTAAAATTGTTCATAATTCTACATAATTTATGAACTTGTCTTGTATCATCAGCCCCATCAGTAGTATTAACATTAACTGTTTTTATATTATTAGTAACTGGAGAAAGCTTGTCCTTTAAATAGTCATAATTATCACCATAATAAGATAGAATAATAACATTTGCACCTCTAAATAGTTCAACCATTTTTTCAGAAATATTATCTGTATCAATACCATTTAGAATTGTAGTACAAGCCACTATTTTATATTTTTTATTTATGTAGTCAGCTATCTTCTCATTTTCTACAACAACTACTGTCCTTCCTAACTTGATAGCATCTAAAACGTTATATAAATTATATAACAGTGGAGCAGTTAGATTTTTCTTTTCTTTTTTAGTCCTTACATTGAAATCGAAATATTTGCCTTTTGAGATTTCATATCTTACGTACATAGGTCTATTAAATTTGTCTACGTACGTATATTCATTTATTTTTTTATTTAAAGTTTGAACTAAGTTGTACTGTTTTTCCATTAATAATAATTCCATTATTTTTTCTCCTTTACATTTTCAATTTTTAATTTTAAATCAAAAGCCTTTTAAAAAAAATTAACTTGTGTTAAACATAAATTTTTTCTCCTATTAATATTTTTGAGCTCATACTATCTATAATGTATTTTTTACAGGCTTTTAAAAAATATATAAAAAAAATTCTAATTTTAGAAAATAAAAAACGTAAAAGTATTGATTTAGAAGATAAAAAACTGATAAAATATTTTTGAAAAAATTTTTAAAAATTTATAAAAAAATATAAAAATTACTGGTATACGTTCAACTGTTTTTGAAAAATTGTTGAAAAAGGAGAAAAAATAATGGAAATCAAGAATATTAGATACAAATCGACATTATATAGAAAGGTAATACCATATAAAGACTATATTTTACTAGATAATAATAATAGTGAAAGTAGAGAATATTATGAGCATGATATTCTACAGCTACTTGAATATTATGGAGAAGAAATTTTAAGAATTATTCCTAAAGATTTTATAAAAGATAAACAGATAACTGAAAAGCAAAAAGAAAGACTAATAAATTTATTTATAGATTTTTATTGTGATGCAGGATACATTAAACTAGATACAGATATATATAATGAAAACAATTCATTTATTTTAATTCCAATAGAAAGTATTTTAACTTTGACAACATATATTATTAGATTTTATTTATTTTATGAATTGTATTTGCAATTTAAAGAATCATCTGATAACAACATAATTATAAGTAAAAATATGAGATTATTATTAAATGATTTCAATATGAAAAACTATTCTAGAATGTTCCTTTTAGGAACTATCTATGATGAATCAAAAAAATATGGAAAAAAAGCAAATATAGAAATAGCTTTTAGTCCTGGAAATAATGGTAAAGGATATCATGTTTCAGGATTTAATATTGTCTCAAACGATATATATATACTTGGACTAGATATATTATCTATAAAATTAGATGAACTATTAATAGATGAACCAGAAAAATATATAAGATGTCAGATTTGTAAAAATATTATTGTTAGAAAAAATAAATGCCAAAAATACTGTGAAACATGTGAAAAAACAGTAAACTATGGAGAAATAACTAAAAATAACAAAATTGAAATTATAAAGGAATTAGAACTTTATAGCAGAAAAGTGCATCTTAAGTACAGTAGTCAACGTTCAGATTTAGCTTATTATTGCAATTTACTTAATCCTGGAAACAGTAGAAGATTATTAAATACAAGAAAACAAGATTTATTAACTCTTTTAGACACAGTAAAAGAAGAATATAACCGACAAAATCCTAATTGATATTAAGAAATAAAATAAAAAACTTATGACGAATGTAATACAATATTTATTTTATTACATTAGCTAAAATTTATCGAAGTATTACTGCTATAATAAAAACTTAACTTTCATAAAAAAATCTATGAATTGAATGTATTAAAACCGTTTACTGTCTTACATTGAAGGTATTATAATTAACAAAAAGGAGACGATTCAATGAACATAGTACAACCAATTAGAGATTTAGAAAAATTAGAAGAACTAAAAGAGGAGCTAAAGAAAAAAGGAACTCGAGATTACATGCTATTCCTAACTGGACTAAATTCAGGAATGAGAGTGTCAGACGTTGTAAAACTGAATAGAGAAGACGTGAGAGATGAAAACGGAAATATGAGAACACATATTACCATAATAGAAAAGAAAACAAAAAAGATTAAAAAATTCCCTTTGTGTAACAATTTACTTGTAGAAATGGAGAAATATACAAGAAATATGCCACAGGGGGAATTTTTATTTAAAAGCAGAAATGGAGAGAACAAACCAATTACAACAACACAAGCATATAGAATAATAGTTGAAGCAGCTACAAATATTGGAATAAAGAATATAGGAACACATAGTATGCGTAAAACGTTCGGATACCACCATTATCAGAGATATAAGGATATCGCCATTTTACAAGAAATCTTGAATCATTCTAGTCCAAGTATAACTTTAAGATATATAGGAATAAGCCAAGATGAGATAGATATAAGCTATCAAACCTTTTCATTATAAATATACTTTCTCGATAAACTAATATTATAAAATAGAGAAGAGGGGGAAGAGAAATGGTATTATTCAAAGAAGAGAAAGAAAATGCAACTACTAGAGAAATGAAAAAGAATTCAAAAGAGCATGCAGATAAAGATATTTATATATCAATGGTCCACAATATAATTGATAAGCTAGAGGACTTAATAACTGTAATGGAAGATTAATCAATTACGAGATTAACCTAAAATCTAAAATAATAATATATCCTTAATAAGATAAAAAAGTATCTAGAAATTTAATCTAGATACTTTCTGACTATTATCTATAAATTTTTAATAATCAAGATAGAGTTGGTCACCCTCTGCATAGCCCCATGTTCCAATATATTCATAATATACACTTTCATATCCTTGACATATATCACTCCATTTTATAATATTCCCACTTGGAGAAAACTCACCTAATACATAAAACTTAACAAAAGAATAAGCTGAACCTTCAGTGCTTGGGTCAGTCATTTCAACAAGAACTAAATTGTTACCACTATTTAATTTTTTATATAATTCATGTGATTTATACTTATATTTCGTTGTTAAAACATAACTAGAGATATAAGTCATTACAGTTGAATCATTTTCTGGTTTATAAACTTTCTTTGGAACACTAGGTGTTTTTCTATTTTTATTCAAATTTATTTCATGAACTTTTTCATCATAGCTTTTTTCACCATAGTCTTCTTCAAATACTTCAATATCAGGAGAAATGCTTATAGTATTATCATTATTATAAGATATTCTAATTATCTCTCCTGCTGCTGGATTTTGGCTAACAATACGAAGAGCATGAGTATCAGGATCATGATATTTTATAGTATTATTAATAGTTATAGTGTTATCATCTATTTCTTGTATAAGTTTTTCGTTAAACTTGGTACCAGATAAATCAGCTTTTTTTAATTCTTCTATCATACATTCATTAAAATAATAATAGTAAGTTAACTCAATATTACTTTTTCCAACCAAGTTAGGCATTTTTATTTCCACATAATTTTGCAAATTATCATTATTTTGTGAATTTGCATAATTATCATTATTTTCTGTTATATTTTGCTTTTTAAAAAGCGAGTCGAATGTAGAACAAAAAGCCAGTTTACAATCATTAAAAAATTTTGAAGTATTTACAAATACACCATTAGCATAAAGATTGTATATTACTACTAGCAATAAAGCTATCATAATAATACTTATTAATAAAATGTCTTTAATATTAGATTTTACAAAAGAAAATTTATTTTTGTTATCAGGTTTATTTTTTTCTTCCATTTTTTGTCCTCCTAATTTTTATCTGTTATAGTAACCTTATTATTCATTATTTATTTAGATTTTTCTTTCAGATTTAGAGCTACTTTTTCAAATTCTTCCATATTATCAAATCCCAATTTTTTTATATCTTTTAAATATCTTTTATTAGGTTTTAATGCTGAAGCAATAAGTATCCATACAATAATAGAAACTGGAACCATTGGGATTAAAGCAAAACTTATAAGAGTAAGACAAGCAAAAGTTATATGGATTCCTTTATATGCACTGATATAACTCTTTTTTTCATCAAATAATTTTAATATGGCATTATTTTTTTCTTCTAATTCTTTTTGTTCTTTCTCTCGGTGTTCAGCTTCTTTTTGTGCCATTTTTTCTTTTTCTTCTTGTTTTCTTTTTTCCTCTAATAATTCTTTTTCTTTTTCTTCTCGTTTTTTCTTTTCTTCTGCTAATTTTTTATCTGCTTCTTTTTTTTCAGTTTCATATTTTAAAATTTTTTCAAAATCAGCCGTATAATCTATATTTTCATCAAAAAACTCATAATCTGAAATTTTAGTATATGTTTCATTTTCTGTTAAATAATATATAATTTTATAATAATCTTTTTTATTTACTAATTTATTTAAATCTGCTTCAATATTTTTAATATGACCTTTTATTAAAAATACAATTTCTTCTGATTGATATGTATTCCCTAAAATTTCCTTTAAAAATTCATAATCTACATTAGCTATTATTTCTTTTATTTCATTAATATCTGTTAAAGTAGTTGCTCGATTTAATGATTTAATTTTTTCATTAGTTTTTTGAATTTCATTATCTACACTAACTTGAATAGTTTTTACTTTATTTAAAGCAGTATTTTTTTCTTCTTTAATTCGTCTCAATTCATTTTCTAATGATTCAAACAAACTTGAAGGGATTTCCTGAATAGAATCGAATATTTTAGCATTTCCAGGAGAATAAGTATATGTATCAATTTGAAGTCCAACTTGTTGCTTGACTTTTTTGAACTCTTTTTTATGATAATTAACTACATTATTAAATGTTTCATCAAATAAATTTATATTAAAATCTATATTACGATTTTTTAATCCATTGATATAATTTCTAAAGATATTTAATTCAATTAGATATCTTTGCTTTGATGGTTGTAATATGGTATTCGTATTATTTATAGACTGATTATCAAACCATGTTTCAAATTCATTTTTATTATTGCTTTTATTAGCTTCAGTTTTTTCGATATTTTCTAGTAGTGGAATAATGCAATCAATTTCAGATTTTAAAATGCTTTCAACATAATTTAATATATTTATGACTAATTGATTTATTTCTTTTGAATCATGAAAACATTTAAGTCCATCGAAATTAAATAGTTCTTTAAATTTATATAAATCATCGTAGAATTCATCTAATTTTACTTTTTCTTCCTGACGTTTTTTTTCTTCTTTTTCTTCCTTTTCCTTTTTTTCTTGCATTTCTAAGCTCTTTGCAGCTAAATTATTTTGTTCCTTTAACAATTTATTTTGCTCTTCTTGTTGCCTATATCTATTATCTGCTCCTATCTGCTGACTTAATGTAGGATATACCTGACCATCCAAACCTCTAAATCCCATATAAATCATCCTTTCACATAAATCGACGTTATTTTTAAATAAATTATAACATTAAGTCATAACACATACAAGTAATTCTCATAAAATATATTTATATTTTTACTATTATTTATGAGAAATACTAATATAATTATCTTAATCAATTTTAGGAGGAATATATGAAAGACGATAAAGTTATAGATAGATTAGAAAATTTAAAGAACATAAGGGAAGAAAGAAATATTACTCAAATTAAAGTATCTGTTGACTTAGGGGTATCACAAGAACTTATATCAAGATATGAACTAGGATATTCTTTCCCACAACCTAATATGCTTATTAGATTAGCTGATTACTTTAACTGCTCAACAGATTACTTACTAGGGAGAACAGATATAACAGCACCTATAAAAACTCTTGTAATAGATAAGAATAATATTGAATATTCTAAAATTATTGAAAAATATGATACATTATCAGACAATGCAAAACAACAACTAATGGACTACATTGATTACTTAGTAATAAAGGATAGGGAGAAGTAGAAAGCTAAATTTCTTTTAAACTTTCCAATATTAATCTATTAGCTTGTGAAAAAGCAAATACATAAATATCTTTATCTAATTTATTTCGTTGCTCTGCCTTTAAATCATTTAGAGTATTAAATATCTTTTGTTGTTCTGCTGATAAACTTTTCAAAAATTCTGTTTCACATTTTAATATTTCTTTAGAAACGTTAGAATTTTCTACATTTTCATATATTCTGCTGATATTATCCTCAAATAATTGAGTAATAGTTTCTTTATTTTCCATTTTGGTACCTGACCTTTCTATATTAGTATATAATTTATTTAATTTTAAATTTATTATAGCTCAAAATGCTTTCTACTCTTAAAATATAACCAAATACAATATTTGAATATCCCAATTTTTCTATTGGTGTATATTTATTTGTCGTATCAATAGTATATTGTATATTCTTTAGTTCTTTCAATATTTCTTCATAATCTTTATCTTCCAATGTTTCTACAAAATCTAGACTATTGTCTATATAATCAGTTCCAACAAATGTTTCAAATATCTCTAATATCAAAATATCTACGTTATTTTTTAATAATCTTTCTCTATACTCTTCATATACATTTTTCATCTTTGTACAATCTCCTTAAATTCTATCATATAAATTAACATTTCAAATGCAGTTTTCATTTTTATTTTAAAATTTTATATCTTTTAACATTTCAACACCTGTCAAATCATATTTTAGCAACTTGCTACTTTGACCATAATGTATCTTTAGTAGTTCTATTGATAACGAATTCTTTTTCCAGTTAAAATAATCCTTATATTTTTTAATCTGATCATCTGTTAAAGAAATTGTATATCCATTTTGTTGTCCTGCAACTATAAAAGTACCACAAATAACGTCATTTTTAATAATTCTGTTCATTTCCAAATTATCTAGTTTTCCAGTGTCATTGCAAATTAAGTCTACATTGTTCTCTAATTCCACAAACTCAACAAGTCCACCAACAATTTTTTGTTTTGATACTAATGAATTATAGATTATTCTAACATAAGGCTCTTTTTTAGGTTCAACTATTAAAACTCTAATCTTCTTTTTCTTTATATTCATATATTTTCTCCTAAAAAACTCTCTACTGCTAATTTCTTAACAATAGAGAGTTCGATTAAAATTTAAAAATATTTTTTCATCAATATCTTTTAATTTCTCATTATCTTCAATTATACCTTTATCTTTCAAAGGTAAATGATATGTAACTAAAATAGGAATATTTAAATCAACAACTAATTTCTTCAATTCCTTACAGATATTTTCAAGTTCATCACTAAAATTAGAGTATTTATGGACATTATACGAAACTAACTGCAAATAATCAATTACAACAAACTTAATATCTTTTTCTTTTTTCAAATTTCTTAGATATTTTCCTATATCATTTGCGGATATCCCTGGAGTATCGACAATAAATAAATTTGAATTATAATGTTCAAGATTATTTATTATGCTTTCCTTTGAACTTTCCAAACTGAAAAATACAACTGGAAGATTTTTATTATAACTAAAATATTCAGCTAACTTAATTGCAATAGTAGTCTTACCAGTACAAGCTTTTCCACATAAAGCTATCAATTTTGGAATATTAATATCTATTTTATTTTTTAAATTTAATTTAGTTACAATATCTAACTGTTCAACTTTAATACACATTTTCTCACCACCTTACATTAATAAAATAGGGGAGAGAATTTACCGAAATAATAAAATAAATTCTCTATATACAAATGACAGATATACTATATTAGTATATTTATATTATAAATCTTTTACTAAAACTATGTAAACACTTAGATATCAACTCTTTCGAGATTAAATCTAGATGTCTTTTTTCATTTTTAATATATAATTTATTGTAATAACCCTAAAAATAAAATCTAGATTAATCTCGTAATCAGAAATAATAAAAAAATTCCTTATAAAAAAGGAACTTAATTATTTTTAAATTCTTCCATGAATTTTCTATGCTCTTCTTTTACATGATTTTCGTATTCTTCTAGCCCACGGAAAACATTTAATTTAGATTTATTTGAATCCATTAACCATTCTACTGACTCCTGTGATAATGTAGCCATAGGAATATAACGGAAAGCTTTTGTCTGTTCTTCATCAACTATTTCAATTATATCTTGTTCACTTTGTCGAATCATATATACTGTAAATTTATTATTTTTTAAAGTATATCCAAGTCCAACAGGAGAACCAAGCCATTCACCTCTTAAATCTTCTCGATATCCACTAAAACTCATATCATGCCTCCTTAATTTCTACATTATAATATTATTTTTATACTCACACAAGTTATACAATATTATTTTGTACAAATTTCTTTAAATTGTCATAGCTTAAATATTCAAAGTCATAAGAGAAGAGAGAATTAGCCACTTCTTGAACATCTTGTCTAACACTATCATCTAAATCTTTAAATGATTGGAATAAATCTTTTACTTCTTTTAAAAATAAATTATTTGAGTTACTAATCAATAATAAATCTACATTTTTACTTAATTCTTTTTGTCCTTTTTTAGAAATCTCATTTTTCTTTTGCCCTTCAAAAATAAAAGGAAGTGAAACAACACCTATTGTTACAATTCCCATTTTATTTATTATTTCACTTACTGACGGAGTTACACCTGCACCAGTACCACCACCTAAAGAAGATACTAAAAATACAACATTAACATTTTTTAATTCTTTTTGTAAGTAATCTTTTATTTCTTTTTCACTTTCCTTAAATGCTTCTATTCCCAGTTCGACATTACAATAAGTTCCTAATCCTTTTGTAACTTTTTCTCCTATTAATAATTTAGAATTAGCATTTGAAAAATTCAATTCTTCTCTGGAAGTGCTAATAGACATATAATCAATATTTTTATTATCAGTAGTTTCAATTATTCTATTAATCATATTAGTACCAGCTCCACCAAAGCTAATAACTTTAATTTTGATACTATTTTTCATATTTTCTAAAAATCCTTTCTATCAATTTTTTATATTTTAAATCTTTTTTTACTTTTCTGAAACTGATTTTTAAGTAGAGAAGATAGAGAGTACAAAAAACATTATAAAATAGCCTTAAATGTAAATACATCTAAGTTTTATATGAAAATGTAACTATTGAAAACGTTAACTATATAAAGTAAAGAGAAAATGACTAAATGTAAATACATATAACTAAAATATGAAGATAATTTGGGAGAAAATTTGAACAAACACAAAAAATATACCACTTGACTAATAATCTAATCCGTGGTATAAAAGATATAAATAAATATAGTTCGTTTCCAATTAAAGTTTAATAAAGTGTAGTAAAGAGTAGCTTATAATAATTTAACAATATACAAAAAGTTCAATTTTTATTGAGATTTAAACATTTGTAATTTACAAAGAGATAAT
>CANPIH010000037.1 GCA_947574085.1 uncultured Mycoplasmatota bacterium
AAAATGCAATATTCACGTGTTGGAAATTGGGATAGCAATTAGTGATCTATTCTATAGATTAAAAGATACTATAGAAACAGAAATTATAATAAAATCCACTCCTACATGGAAAATATATTCTATCAATAAAGATAGTAGCATAGGAGAACAAATCAAATATTATCGCAGACTTGCAGGATATAAACAACCTGAATTAAGTTTAAAATTAGGGTTTACTAGGCAAGCACTCCATCATTTAGAAAATCAAGAAATGAAACTTGTAGATATTAAGTTATTAAAAGGTGTAATAGAAGAACTTGGAATTGAAGATAAAATAATTATTAATGATGACTATATAAAATTCTTACTTGATGATCCCTGTAAAAATATTATTAAGATAAGAGAACGTATGAATCTAACTAGACAAGAATTTGCAGATATGTTGGAAGTTTCTATTACATCAGTTAGAAGATGGGAAAATGGCAATAGTCATATATCAAGAAATAAATATAATAAACTAAAAAAATGTATGAGTTAATTGCTCGTACATTCTTTTTTTGCTTCTTCTTCTAGATGTTCTAAAACTAAATTTAAAACTTTTTCTTTAGAAGAATCATTGATATTTAATTTTTTAATTTTTTCTAGCATGAGTGTCGCATGGAATCTAGCAACACCATTTGCTAATGCTTTCCTTTCCTCAGGTGTTTGTGGTAAATTGACAAAGACTTTCAAGCAAACACCCCCTTAATAAAATATATGAATTTTATTAAGGTAAATTCTATTTATCTTTTCTAACTTTAAAATAGTTAGGATCTTCTGCTTCTTTTTCTTCTACATATTCGTTTACTAGTTTATCTCCATCAATTTCTAATTCTTCTTTTCCAATATCATATTTTCTATAAAAATCTGACATAGTGTTTCTAATAATTTCAAATGGTTTTAAAATTACTGGCTCAATTTCACTATCAATATTAAATACCTGTACGACATTATGGTTTCCATCTACAAATATACCAGCGATTTCATCTTTTAATAAATCATGGGCATCTGTATTTTCTAATATGATTCTAGATAAAATATCATCAGCGAATCCACAAAACTTAAATTTTAAATTTGAGTTAATTTGAGGTGGTATAATATCAGCTGATAATCTTTGACTATTTATACACAAATGCACCCCAGTAGCACGACCTTTACGAGCTATTTCTTTTAATATATCTATACAATTTGAATACGCCTCTTTCTTTTCTTTAGATAAACTTTTAACATCTATATCAAACACATCAGCAGCTTCTTCTATAACAAGAAAAATATGCTTTCGTGGTTGTATTGGATTTTTAAATTTATTAAATGAATCTATGTTATAACATGGGAATTTTAGCTCATCAGTTCTATTTAAATGAATCTCATAAACCATTTTAACCATGTTTTGAAATCCAGTCATGCTATTAACAATCGTACAATTTTTTAATCTTTTCCAAATTCCTGTGTAATCGATCTGCTTACCATCATAGATAAAAAGCTCACAATTTTGTTTTAGTGCTTGATAGCAAATTGATTTTTGAACTATGCTTTTACCTGCCCCAGTTGATCCCCCTAATTTTTCGTGTATTAGTTTTTTGGTATCCCAAATATATGGCTCATCAAAATTATTGATTCCAAGATTAAATTTTGGACTACCACCTTTATAGGAAATAAGAAACTTATCACTCCAATTAATAGGTTTAGGATTAGATGGATCTTTCTTACTTAAATTAAATAATACTTTATTAGAACCATAATTTTTAACTCCTTTTATATATTTTCCATTAAGAAAATTTTGAAATATTTCTTTTCTATCAAAAATAACATTATAAGGACAACTATTTTTGTAAGCCATCAATAATTCATTATTTTTATTATAGGGATTAGGATAATTTACTATTGTTTTTGGAGCTAATTCTAATCTTTTTTCTTCATTAGCATTTGGCATATATGCCTTTTCTAATTGTTCATCTTGATCTTCATATTTAATTGGTTTAAAAAATGTTTTGCACATTATTATAATAGGAATTGTCGATAGTACATGAATCAAAATAAAAAACAAATTTATTTCTTTTCCTAAAAGTGTATTTAATATAGGAAGTTGTATATTAACTTTACTTATATAGGGAATCATATTTAAATTCAAATTCAGCATTAATAACAAGTATGCTATTAATACTACTATACAAATCTTTATAATATAGCTTTTCCAATTATGATATATCTGTAAAAATTTTGTTTCTAGTTTGCGATATAAACAAGATAAGCTAAATCTCTTTTTCTTCATCTTCTTTATTCTCCTTTTCATTTATTATTTTATTTTCATTAGTGCAACCCTCTTTTTTAGTTTCTTTATGAATAATAATATTAGGCGATCCATCAGAATTTTTTCTAAACTCATAAATATTATGAATGCGTCTTTCCCATGCTCTATAAGTTGAAGGATTCATAACTCTATCATAAGCATAAATGTTATCGAAACATTCGTTCGTACAGAAGTAAATATGTTCGTACATAGCGATTTTATTATTGTACCTAGCACTTAAATTTAGCACTGGAAAATGATCTGTTAGAATAAGCATTAATTCGATAGGAATTTGCCCCTTAAATTCATCAAATAGAATTACAGATTGTCCAGTATATCCATCCCATAATGAATTTAAATTTTGATAATTATAGATTCTAAAAATATCTTTTGCATTATACCTAGAATAAACATAGGTAGTCTTATAGGTAGCTGTCGCCCCATATATAAACGTGCAATCAATATTTCTAAATTCTGTTGAATATTTTTCTTTTAAATATTCTTGCCTAATATTCTCTATATCTTTTAAATGAAATAATAAGTTTTCATTTTCTTCTATAATTTGTAAATTTGTTTTACCATCTTTAATTTTTTGTAATACCTCTGCTTTTTCAGAAAGCCTTTTTTCTTTTACTGACATAGGGATTTCTCCAGCTTCTTCAAAGTCAATTAAAGTTTCGTTTTTATCTATGTATTTATCTGTTTTCATAAGATAATTTCGATTGTCAATCGCACTTCCAAGAGCTTGCTCAATGTGGGCATATTTGAATCTTTTTTTACAAGTTGAGAATCTTACAGGACTATTACATTTAAAATAAGCATGATAATGTGGAGTTTTTTCTTTAATTCCTATTTCTTCTGATATACAAAAATAAATAGGTTTGAATTTTAAAATAGTTTCTTTAAAACTTTCTCTAGTAATGTTATATTTACTAGGATTATTCTGCGTAATTTGATAGGATCTTGCTTGACTATCCTTTTTAACTTTACTAGCTATAAAAACCACTCCTTTATTAAAAATTTTAAAATATTGCTACAATGCTACAAACTATGCTATAAGGTAATACTATCTTATAGCATAGGGCTACGTAAGGCTTAACGCCTTACTTGCCCTCACTATAAATAATTAATTATTGATTATTAGACATTTTAATCTTTTGACTATGATTGTTGCCATAAGTCATAATTGCAAGTTCAATTTCAGCAGGATCAAGAAATAATTTCTTTTCATACGTTGGAGTTAATTGAATCACAACTACAATATATGGATTACCTGTTTTTTCACTTACACGTTCTTCTAGTTTACATGGTAAATCAATCTTCATAACCTGTATTTCCTTTCTTACGTTTAACTTACCCTGTGGGTTCAAGTTTAATATAAGTTAAACGACTTTATTTCCTATTTTCCCATTTTCTCTCAAGGCGATTGTTAAGTCATATAAAATATAGTATAATATACCTTGAAATCAAGCTTTTTATAGGCCTATATCTCTGCTTGATGGCTATATCGTACCATAGATGAATATGGTAAATATATTTGTAAAAATAGGTATTTATTAGAAAAGTTTTGGTATATTTAAAGAGAGGTAATTATATGATAGAAATTCAAAGAACAGAAAACATTCAAGAAATATTTGATGATGATGAAGATAAGAAAGAAAAAGTAGATAGTATAAATCATGAAGTAAAAGATGTTTCTAGAAATCGTGTTAGATACTTACGAAAAAGTTTAGGATTAAGTGTTGGCGAATTTTTAGATGGAATTGATGGTTTTAGTGATTATACTCTAGAATCTATTGAAAAAGGAAATAGTGGCTTAACTCTAGATAAAGCTCTAAAAATTTCTCAAAAATACGATGTTAGTTTAGATTATTTATTTGGAATAAGTGATTATATTAATGAGAAACAAATAATGTCAGAAGTAGCATTTGAACAAATTTTTAATATTCAATTTCCACTAGCAGATAATGAAGGAGATCCATTACTAGTATTAAACTTTTCTACAAATGAATATTTACTTGAATATTTCTATAATAAAAAAGTATTAGATCAAAAAAAGAAAGATGGAGAAATTACACAAGAAGCATTTGATTTTGAACTCCAAAAATTAAGAGAAAAATATAACAAAGTTCTTAAATCTCAATCCATTAAACAAGTAAATTATAACTGCTCAAAAATAGATTAATATTTAATAAAAAAATTATAGACTTTTTCATCTATAATTTTTATTTTTATCCTATTCTAATTAAACAACCATCTTTCCCAGCAACTCTAATATCCCCAAATTCAGAATAATAAGGATCAGATAAGTTATATGTGTATGTAGAAATCATATATATATCATCTTTTCTATAATCACATCCATAATAGAATAATCTTTCAACATTCCAATAGGTTTTTATATCTCCTACACATAACAAAGATAAACAATTGCCAAAACTAAATCTTTCTTCTACACAATAATAAACAACATGATCATAGTCATTTTCAAAATCAGAAACTAATTTTTTATATTCAGGTATTGAATCTAAATCAATTAGTTCATTATTTCTACATACCTTTATCTTTCCTTGTTCAAAATCATTTAAGATAATAGGATTTAGATTAAATGTTTTTGACAACTTTTTTAATCTTCTTTTTGCTTCTTCTATTTGTTGTTCTTTTGATATTCTTTTGCTCATGATACCAATTCCTTTCAATTATTTTATTTATCAACATTAACTAGTATTTCGTTGACAAATAAATGGTATCATAAGTATTAATGGTAAATATATTTATAAAAATAGGTATTTATTAGAAAAGTTTTGGTATATTTAAAAAATATATATGTTCTATAAAAAAATTATGGATCAATTTATAAATCCATATTTTTTTATGCAGTAATTAACGAAATTTAAAATCATTATTTATCTAAACATTAATAACTATTAAAGTTTGCGATCAACAAAAAACTCTTTAATGTCTATTTCTAAAACACGAGAGATTCTATATAGTACGGCGATACTAAAAGATTGTTGAACTTTAGTAGATTCTATATTACTAATTAGACTATGGCTTAAATCACATTTTTCTGCAAGTTGTTCTTGTGTCATTTTCCCATACGAACTATATTTACTATTATTGTGTAGTCTAAAATATTTTATATTTTTACTTACTAATTCATAAATATATCTATCATCTTCAGGACTAAAATTCATATCATCACCACCTATATATATTTTCTCATTTATAGTAGATGTTTATAATATGCGTATTATAGATAAATATTCTATAATTAGTGTCTTTTCTGTTAAAAATATGCTATACTTAAATAGAAAGAGTTTTATGTTAAGGAGTTATGCTTATGTATTATGTTAAAAAGAACTTGTTAGAAATAAAAGAATTATTAAAAAAATTTAAGGAAAATAAAATAAGTAGTATTGCTACATTATCTTCATCTCTAATACTTCCCATTTCTCTTATTTGGGGTATTATATCCATCATTTTGTTTTATGTAAGAAATGGATTTCATTTTAAATTTTCTTCTAGCATTTTTTCAATTTATTATAACGATGTTATAAAATATTTACTTATTTTCTTTGGGGTATTATCCCTCATTATGATTTTAATTTTATATTTTAAAAAATCCTCTAAAAAATCTAAAATCATATTTTTTACTTCTATTATTGGTTTTCTTATATCTATTTCTTTAATGATATTATTCTCTGTTAAAGAAAATAAAAATTTAACTTTAATATTTGCATTTATATTTTTAGCTTTTTGTTTTATTCCATTTATAGTTATATATAAAGCTGATATTTCACAAGTAAAAACATTGGTAATAAATAATTTGATCTATTATATTATTCTTCCTTTACTCTTACTTATAGTTTCTAATGTTTTGCCACTTGTCTTAGCTATTTTAGTTTTTAGTATCATTAATGGAATATCTTTTGCCTCAAGTGGAGATACAGGAGTTAATAGTTCTACTCTTAAAACAGATGTTAAAAAACAAAAGAAAGAACAAATAACTGCTCCATCATCTAATAAAAAAATAATAGAAGTACCAAATGGAATGAAACTTTATAGAGAAAAAGGTTTTGGAGTACCTGATTATATCGTTCAAGACAATGGATTAGCTTCTCATAAAATTTGTACTCAAGAGGAATTTGATAAAGAAAAAGTTATTATTGTTCAAAATAAGAACGAAATTAGATACGTTGGTTATAGAAAGAAATAAGAGGTAAAAGAAAATGAAAAAAATTATTAAAAACAAAAAATATATTATTCCTATTATTATTTTAGTATTGCTTATTGCTGGTGGCTTGATCTACTACTTTATAAATAGTAAAAATGATAAGTTTGTTGTTGGAGATACTTTAAAAATAGCTGATTCTAGTGATTATTTAGTTCAGTATGAAGATGATAGCTATTATCTAATGAAAGCTAATGCAGACATTAAATTTAATGTATCAAGTGAAGATGAAGAAATTAAATACAAAATAGTAGATGAAAATGACAAAGAAATAGATTCTAATATAAGTAAAAGTAAAGAAAATTATGTAATAGCTTCTAATAAAGATTATGAAGCTGGAAAGACCTACAAAATAACTTTAGAAAATGCAACATTCACAAATGAAAAATTAAAAGATATTAAGACTTTATATTTTACAATCGTTAGACCTAATTCTAACACACAGGTATTAAATGGTAATGTTATTAAAGTAAGTAAGGATACTATCACAGATATTTCAAAAGATGATACTTACTATACCATTACATCTAATAAAGAATTTAAAAAAGATGATATTTTGTATTATCAAAATAAAGATGAAGTAATTGCTTTTAAAGTGATGGAAATAATAAAAGAAAATGATGATTACAAAATTAAAACAAATGCACCCACTTTAGAAGAATTATTTAAAGAACTCGATATATATGGAGAATTTAACCTAAAATTAAATGATTTTATTGCTAATGAAGAATTAAAAGATTATATTAAAATTTCCATCGCAAAAAATGGACTTTTAGATCATATTATCCCAAATGTTTATGCAGAAGATATTTTTGATGTAAAGATAGAATCTCAAAAAGATGGAAGTGCTAAAGTTTTAGTTAGTATCAATTTAAATCACGAGAATAAATCAATATTTAAGAGTACTTTAGATAACCATGATATGAAGTTAGATATAGAACTTATAGTTAAACTAAAAGCTCATGCAGATATAACGTTATTTAAACATGATATAGGTGCTAGACTTGATATTGATATAAATACAGATTTTAATATCAACCCTGTAGAAAATGAAGAATATAAATTCAATTTTGAAGAAGATGTAAATGATGATATAAGTTTTAAAGCAGGACTATTTAAAGACATTTTAAATAATGCTAAAAGTGATGAATCTAAAGAAGATGTTTCTCTTGGGAAAACGATTATTCCTACACCTATTTTAGGATTAAGTGTTGATTTAGAATTAGATCTTTTAAAAGAATTAGAATTAGTTTTAAAGGCAGATTTAAATGTTAAAAATAATTTTAATATTTTATTTGGACATAACAATAAAGGATTCTATAAAAATTTTGATTTTAATATTAAAGATAGTTCTTATGATGTTTTAGGAAAAGCAAATGCAAAATTAGGAATAGTGCCAAAAGTAAATGTTAATTTCTGTAGAGTTATGGAAGCTGGTATTAAAGCTCCACTTGGAATATATGCAGATGGGCAAATAAATTATATGAATTCATCTAATAAAGATCAAATAGATGGAAAAATGGAAATTGGTGCCTTTGTAAGTGCTGGAGTTTATGCTGAAACACATTTTATCGTTACAAAAGCAGAACTAACTTATGAAAAAAAGTTACCTATCGTAAAATTAGAGGGAAAAATAAAAGATAAATGTGAAGAGAAAATATTAAATGGAGATTATTCATGCTTTATAGGAACATATACATCTAACGATTCTAAAACAATAACAATTGATAAAGATGGAATAAATATTGATTACAATAAAATGAGTGATGGATCAAAAGATGGAAGAGCAAAATTAGAAAATATCAAAGTAGAAAATAATATATATATTTTAAAATATGATATTGGTTATTTTCAGGGGCAAGAAAGTTCTACTTTTAGAATAATTCCTGTTGGAACTCATTATGAAACAAAAAATGATTGGTGCGAAAAATGTGATTCTAATGAAAATAATTGTAGATATGAGAAACCAAAAGAGGACTACGATTATGTTTTAGGCACTTGTTACTATAGTACTAATAAGAATAAAGTTCGTATTGTTTCTAGTGGTGGTTTAGGAGATCCATCTATTTATTACAAAAAAGATTAAATAAAGAAAGAGGTAAAAGAAAATGAAAAAAATAAAATATTTAAGTTTAATTATGTTAATGATTTTAATGTTAACAGGTTGTGGAAGCAGTGAAAAGGTAGCTTTAGCAAATGTGGTACACCCTACATCAGCAGACTATCTATACTATACTTTTAACGAAGTAAAAAATTATGACAAAGTAAATGTTAGTGGAATTAAATTAAAACATAAAGAAAATAAGGTAAATAATAATAAAACACTTGCTGGAGATGTTGAATTTGAATTTACTATAAAAAATACTTCTAAAGAAACTATTGATAATATTGGTTATACATTTTTTGTTAGGGATACAAATGATAAACCATTTGCTATAAGAAGTAAAGAAACAATAAGTTTAAAAGCAGGAGAAAAAAAGAAAATCAAAGTATCTAGTATATGGTGTAAAGATGATTGTGATAAACAAACAATTGATACAATTTTTGTAGATAGTTATGATAAAGATTATGCTATTTTAAATGTTTATGAATTAATTAGTACAAATAGTGATTATACAATTAATACAAAGGAATTATAGGAAAGGAATGAATGAAAAGATGAAAAAAATAAAATATATAAGTATAATTATGATAATAGCTTTCATGCTAACAGGTTGTGGTAACAAGGCAGAAAAAATCGCCGAACAATATTGTGATATATTAATTAAAGAAAATTATGAAGATATGCTAGATATAGCATACTTGCCTGATAGTAAATTTTTAACTGACAAAAGAAAAGATGAAGCAAAAGAAATATTTGCTAAAAAGATGAAAGAAAACAAAAAAACTATAACTACTTGTACGACAACAAAATCAAAAGAAGATGATAACAAAATTTATTATAAACTAACGATTAACGACAATGATTCACTAAATATTGAGGTAGATAAAAAGACAAATAAAGTTTATATAGATGATTTATATGAGGAAAGATCTATAGAATCTTACTCATCATCAAAAGTTAGTGTAGATGGTGTAGAATTATCTAACCCAAGTATTAATGATAATATGGCAACATATAAATTTACTGCTTTTAAAAATGTAAGTTATGACATTTTAGCAACTAATCCCTCTTTAAAAGATAAAAAAGGAGATTATAAAGAAAATTATATTGATATGACTTATCAAAACGACTCTGTTATTGATGTTTCTAGATTTAAGGATGATTTTATAAAAGAATTAGATGATAATATCAAACCTATGTTTAAAGAGATTGCATTAGTAGGATTTAATAATGGGAATAAAAACACGATTAAGAAATATTTTATAGAAGAAAATTTTGAAATGCTTTCTAATGCTTTTAAAAATAATTGGAAAGACACATATAAGAGTTATACATTTAAAAATCTAATGGATGATCCTGTTAAATATCGTATCAATAGTTACATAAATGATACAGAATTAAAAATAAATGTTACGATAGATTACGAAAGAGAAACAAAATGTATTGTTGGGTTACTTTGTACTGATGGTATAGAAAAAACTTATTCTGTTTTAACTGCGACAATCAAAAAAGATAATAATACATGGAAGATTGCTAATTGGGAATAAAAATTGACTTTTATAGTCTTTTTTATTTTGACTAACTATATCTATTATTTTGTTTTTGTGATATACTATATTAAGTTAATACATGTTGGAAAGGAACTAAAAATATGCAAAATTCAAATAAGAAAAAAGATGATCGTAAAATAGCAGTATATTCTAGAAAATCAAAATATACAGGTAAAGGAGAAAGCACCAAGAATCAAATAGAAATGTGTAAGAAAAAAATAGCTTTTCAATTTGATGACATTGATTTAGATAATGATATTATTGTCTATGAAGATGAGGGATTTACTGGTTATAATATGAATCGCCCAGCTTTTCAAAAGATGTTAAAAGACATAAGAGATAATAAAATTAAAGTCATAGCTTTTTATAGATTAGATAGAATTAGTCGTAATGTAACAGATTTTAGTAATTTAGTAACAGAACTTGATAATTATGGTGTGGTTTTCTTATCAGCTACTGAAAATATAGAAAATGTAACTCCTAGTGGTCGTGCGATGATGTTTATGAGTTCTGTATTTGCTCAACTAGAACGTGATACTACTGCCGAACGTATAAGAGATAATATGATCGATCTTGCTAAAACAGGTCGTTGGCTTGGTGGGAATACTCCTACCGGTTTTGCTTCAGAACAAATAGAACATATTACAATTGATGGAAAAAAACGTAAGTTATTTAAACTTACAGAAAATGAAGAAATGCCTATTATCATCACTCTATTTAAAAAAATGCTAGAATTAAAATCTTTAACTAAATTAGAAACTTATACAATTCAACATGATATAAAAACTAAAAATAATAAATATTTTTCACGTTGGGGATTAAAAAATATTTTAACGAATCCTGTTTATGCTTATGCTGATAAAGACACATTAGAATACTTTAAAAAGTTTGATGTAGAAATTTATGCAGAAGAAAAAGATTTTAATGGGAATCATGGCTTAATGGTTTACAATAAAACAGAACATAAAGGAAAAAATAAAGTTGTTATAAAAAGAGATGTTGAAGATTGGATTATTTCTATTGGAAAGCATAAAGGTGTTGTAAGTGGTAAAGAATGGGTAGAAATCCAAGAACTACTACTTAAAAATAGTGATATGAGGTATCGTAAACCATCTGCAAGTAATTCACTACTTTCAGGACTTATAAGATGTTCTCATTGTGGCTCTTTTATGCGACCTAAACTTAAAAATAAAACCATTACTGAAGATGGTAGAAGAAGATTTGATTATATGTGCGAATTAAAAGATAAAAGTAGGAAACAAAAATGTACTTGTAAAAATATTAATGGACTAGAAGCTGATGATTTAGTGATGGAAAAAATAAAAGAACTTGCGAATCCTAAATCCCTATTCTATCAATCATTAAAAGAAATCTCTAAAAATACTTTTACAGAAGAATATAAAAATAATGAAGAATTAAAAACTTTAAGATCATCACTTACTAAAAATGAAAAAGATATAAATTCTTTACTAGATAAAATTAAATATGTAGATATTGATTTATTGGATGATATTTCTAAAGAAATAAAATCCTTAAAAGAACAAAATTTAAAAATTGAAAAACAAATAAAGGATCTAACGAATACCAATTATGAAGAAATAAATGATAAAGATACTGCTGACCTTTTATTAAACGTTTTAGACACGTATTTTAACGAATTTAACGAATTAGACCTAAATACTAAAAGAAACCTAATAAAGCTTCTTGTAAGCTCTGTAACAACTGATGGCGAGGATATTACAATTAATTTTATAGGAGCTAGAATATTACAAGATAAAGATGTATGTGCTTGTAGTAAAACAAGCGATGTTTTAAGAATATCTAGCTTTCCAACAAGTGAGAGTTTCAAA
>CANPIH010000038.1 GCA_947574085.1 uncultured Mycoplasmatota bacterium
CAGAATGCAATTTAACCGCTACTTTGCCAGTTAATTGTATTTCTAAATTTTCATATAATTTAACTAAGCTTTCTCCTTCAATTTTACTTATAAAATATACCTTTGCTTTTTCCATAAGCATCTCCTTTTGTATTTTATTATTTTACCATAAAATTTAGTTTTATAACAAAAAATTAAATTATTTTACATCTGTAACCGTAGTAACAAAATATTCTTTAAAGTTTAAATCCTTTATAAATTTTTGAAAATCTCTAAAATTTAAGGACTGCAAATCTTCTACACTGTCTAGACAAGGCGAATTAAAATAACTTATATTTTCTTTCAAATTTCGTGAGATACTGTAAAAAGAAACATCTGAACACAATGTTTTCATTTTTTCTGATTTTAAGTCTAGATAAAATAGTTTTTCATTAAAAGCTGGCTTATTCTCCAATACATTTCTTATATTTTTTACTAATATCTTTCTATTATTGGTAAAACCACCAATCGAAATAAGCAAAATATCTTCAAAAAAATTAAAATTGCAAGAAAGTGGTGATTCAATTATTTTTTCTTTAATAAGTTTTTTATATAAAGAAGAAACAATAGAAAAATTCTCACCTAAAAAAAATCCAAGATAATAGCTAAGCATTCTTCTTTGCTCTCGAGAATAACTTGAAAAATCTAGTTTATAGCATACACAAGCATATTCTTTTGGAGTAGGCATCACAATTTCTTGAAAGCGTTTTTTTATAGATAAAGGCTCTTCTATTTTTAAGTATGAAAAATTTGACATTTTAAAAGATAAAGTTTCATAAATTTTTTTTATCTTTAGAAATATTTTATCTACATCAAAATTTCCAGCTATAAATAGAATTTCATTTTTAGGCTGGTAAAAAATATCATAACAAAGTTTTACTTGCTCGTAAGTAATATCTTCAACATTCTTTTTTGTTCCTAAACCATCTATATAAGAGTAATTAAGTAGCATATTTTTTGTATGTGATTTATAGACACTCCTGCCTATTTCATCATTACGCATACGTATTTCTTGATAAATAGCTGGCTTTATTTCTTCAATATCTTCTTTTGTAAAAACAGGCTTCGATATTCCTTTTATTAAATATTCTAAAGCTTTTTCTGCATCCTCTACTGTATCAACAAAAAAATCAGTCATATAGGTACTAGTAGTTGCATTCGTCTTCATTCCTAAATTGCCAAAGAAATTAGCAAAATTTCCATATTGATTTTTTTCAAATAATAAATGCTCAATAAGATGTGCCATTCCATTATTCATATGGTAATTTTTATTATTTACTGTAAAATCGCTATGAAAAGCACCATAAAGTACAATAAAGTCCATAAACACAGAATGCTTTGTTGAATCTGGATAAAAATATATTTGCAGACCGTTATCTAGTATTTTGGAGATAATTTTTTTATTCATCTTTACTACCCTCTAAATAATAAATTGTATCCAATTGAAGACGCTTTAAAAAAGCAAGCATATTTTCAACTGTAATCTTTTTTACATTTTTGTATTCTTCTACAAAAGTATCATGTATCTTAAAAAATGTACCCTTTAGATCTTCTAAATAACAGAAAATATCATCTTTTTGACGTTCCAAATTAATACGCTTACGCAATTTTACTTTTTCTAGTTTTTCTTTTAAAAAATCTTTATCGTTTAGAATTTTCATAATATCTTTAATAGTTTCTATTGTTTTTAAATGCTGTTCTTTATAGATTTGAGCTGTAATGTATAACAAACCATATCTAGCAGAAAAACTAGAGCCAGCTGTATAAACAAGTTTCTCTCGAATTCTTAAAAATTCATGTAATACTCTAGAAGATTGTGAATTTAAAATAAAATTCAAAACGTTTAATTTTACAATATCTTCTTGGTGAAAATTTTGTATTTTATAAACAAATTTAACAATAGACTGATTGTATTCTTTTACTTCTTCTAATGTTTTTATTTTTTTTACTTTTGGATAAGGCTTAATTGTATAAGGAATTAAGAAGTTTTCTTCTTTTTTCGACAATATTTTTTCAAATATATTGACGAAATTAGAATCAACATTTCCTACTATAAATAGTAATGGTCGTTTCTTATAGATCACTTCTTTAAAATAAGAAAACAATTCCTGCTCGGTTATATTTTCTATATCCTCTTTATGATAAAAAGGAGAATCAAAAAAATAATTCTCATCATCCAAAATTTCATCAGTGCGAATGCTGGCGTAATGTTTGATATTTTTATAACCACTTTCAATGTAATTGCTTAATTGTTTCTTAGCAATTTCCATTTCGCTTGCATAAAAAGAATTGTCTAACGCAAAAGGGTTATAAATAGAATCAAAAACAAATTGCAACGTTTTTTCATAATTGTATTCTTTTTCTTTTAAAATTGAATTGTCAGCAAGAACAACATGAAAAGTATAAAACCAATTTTCTCCACATATACTTTTTGAAAAAGAAAATCCCATAACATAATTTTCAATTAAAGCATTTGAAAACATTTCTTCCGTTGGATATTTATTAGATTTTTTAGAAAGCAAGCGAATCAACAAATTTCCATAAATTGAATAATTTTCCTTTCTAACACATGGAAAAACAATATCTAAAACGATCTTATGAAAATTTTTAGTTTTGTAAATATTAATTTCATTTTTCAAATTTGAACCACTACTACTTTCTTACTTTTTTATTTATGCAAAGTCACCATATTAAAAATAAACAATAAATACACACCTAATTTCATTCCAACCTTATATCTTTGTTGTTCATAAATTGCTACCACTTTGTCCACCAAGGTTAGACAAATACTTTCTTTAAATTTAGGAAAAACTTTAGACATTGGAAACATATGAGATTCTATCATATTTTTTTGAAGATCATTTAAATCATAGTATTTACTGGCATTTAAAAGAGCCATATTTTGATGTTCAATTAAATTTTTAACTTCGCCGTTTTCTTCTAATTGATAATTAAAATAAAAATCATGCAAAAGTGCTGCTCTCGTTGCTTCTTTGTAATGAAAATGTAATTTTTTTGTTATTTTATATACACCTTCTGCTACACGATAAGAATGTCCAAATCGAGATATTCCATGGTGTGTTTCATTATCTAATTCTTTAAAATTAGGATTTTCTATTATATCTTTTATTATGATTTCAAATTCGTTTTTCTGTGATTTTGTCAAATTTTTTCACCTCAAACTAGTTCATTATAGCATACTTTTTTTAAGAATACTATCCCTTTACTATTTTATGCAAAAGACTTTCTTTTTGCTACATTTAAATCATTAAAAAGAAAATCACTTAATTAAATTTGTATACTTTTTTGGCTATTTTATATCCTTTTAAAGTAATAAAACTTCCAAATTTTGTAGGCAGATAAGTAAATCCAGCTAATTTAAAATACTTTAACTTTTTGTAAATAGATGGATTGATTTTTTTTACATACTCCCACAATTCTATCCTTTTTTCTAAAGATTCTTGATCGCCTTTCATTAAAAGATAAATTGATGAAATAGTCATCATCATTGAGAGCATTCTTAATAAATAAGAATATAATTTTGGATAGGTTTTCTTTACTTGTTCCAATTTTAAACAAGATGCAATTATTTTTGTAACTTTAATTTGTTGATCTACTCGTTTTATCATTACACTTTCATTTACAGACTGATCCTCTCTACCTATAAAATAATGATATAGATTCAAATTAAAATAACAAATACTTTTTACAAAAGGAAGTGGCTCATATGCTACAATATTATCTACATAAAAAGTATGTTCAGGTAATTTTATTTTGCATTCTTTTAAAACACTTGTTTTATATATTAGAGAGTGCATTATTAAATATTGACTTTGTTTAAAATGCCCTAAATCTTTCCACGTACAAACTTTATTTGAAGGAAAAACATTTTTAAATGACATTACTTTCTGTTTGTTTTCAAAAAGATGATCATAAACATAGTTGCATACAATTAAATCTACTTTTTTTTCCATTTTCTTTATTTCTTCTAATAAAGTAAGTAATGATTCTTCATCAAGCCAATCATCACTGTCTACTACTTTAAAATACTCTCCAGATGCAATTTCAAGCCCAGCATTTACACCACTACCATGTCCTCCATTTTCTTTATGAATTACTTTAATACTATTGGGATATTTTTTTTGATAATCATCAGCTATTTTTCCAGTATTATCTTTTGAACCATCATTAACTATAATGATTTCTACTTCTTCTTTTGCAACTAATAATGATTCAATACAACGTTCCATGTAGCTCTCTGAATTGTAACAAGGTACTGTAAAGCTTATTCTTTTTTTGTTTTTCATACTACCACCTATTTTCTTAAATAATTGTATCATATATTTTTGAAAAAAGGAGCAAATACTATTATTAATAGTTCAGCATATGAAATTTTTCTCCCGCCTTTTTTTGAATTTCGTATCTTTTAAAGTTAATGAAAATCATTGGAATAATTCTTAAAGTCATGTTATAATTAAACGGGTAAGAATGAAGGGATATTCTATGGCAAAAAAGAAACAAAAAAAAGAAAATTTTAAAAATATAAAAATAAATGTAGAAGAATTATCTATTACTAAAATTGGAAAATTGGAAACCGCAGAACAAAGTTCTTTATTTCTTTTTTTTCTTTTTGGAATTTTGTTTGCTTTTATTATATTTTTGCCAACAATTCTAAAGCTTATTAAAGCGCCTATAGAAAAACCAGATTATAGTCTTAATGATAATTCTGTAGAAGACAAAAATGAAAATAATAATGATAATAATAATGACGTTCAAACCATTTTTTATACAGAGTGGAATAAAAGCACTATAATGAATTTAGGTGAAAATATTCAAATGAAAGATTTTAATTTAAATGGTACTCTCTTTTCATTTCATATTTTTAATAATGGCAAAACTTCAATAGATTTGAGTTTACAGCGTTATTTTTTAGAACTATATTCGGAAGAAGGAACTTTATTAGAAAGAATTTTATTAGAAAGCTATCTTTCCCCAAACGAAGATATTTTATTTGAATCTACTGTCGCTAGTACTACAGTAAAAAATTTAAAAAAAATGAGTATTGTTCAAAAAAAAATTATAGATTATCCTAATATTTTATTAGAAAAAAATGAAAATCAAGAAGAAATATTAGAATGCACTAATGAAAATAATACTATAACTTACAAATTTTCAAATGAACAGTTGTTTGCAATTACTCACGCTGTACAGTACAATTCTACTACTAAGAATTATGAGAGTCTTTTTAATGATTGGAAAAAAACTACAGAAAAGTTAAATTCGATGACTGGAATCCAATCTGTGTTTGTAGATACAGGAAGTAGCTTTGTTGTGAATACAATTTTAGATTTAAACATTGCTAACTTGACTAATATAGAAAATAAATTTTACTATCCTAAAAATACTTTGGCTAAAATAGTAAAATTTGAAATGAATGCAAGAGGCTTTCAGTGTAAATAAGGAGGGACAAACGAGTGAATTATTTGATTGATATTCAAAACTTTCATGGTCCTCTTGATCTATTACTTCATTTGGTACGTTCAACTCAAATGGATATCTATGAAATTGATACAAGTATTATTATTGAGAAGTATTTAGAATATATTAAACAAATGCAAGATTTAAATATTGATATAGCAAGTGAATTTCTAGTAATGGCAGCAACTCTTGTTCATTTAAAAAGTAAAATGCTTATAGGTACTACTGAAGAAAATATTGATGAGGAAAATGAATTTGAAATTAATAGCGAAGAAGAACTTAAAAATCGAATTTTGGAATATGAAAAATACAAAAACATATGTACCCTTTTTAAGGAATTAGAAGAAAAAAGAACAGGATTTTATACAAAAGAGCCTGAATCTTTAAAACAATTTAGTGAAGATGGTTTAAAAAATGATGGGAGTATTTGCATTGAAGACTTAATAAAGGCATTGATTGAATACCAAACAAGAAAAAATGAGCAAAAACCCATTCAAACCAAAATTACAAAAAAAGAGTTAAGTATTGAAGACCAAATTACTTCTATAAAAGATAAACTTAAAGTAAAAAAAAGAATAAATTTTTTAGATTTATTTGACGAAATAACTCGAGAATATTTTATTGTAAATTTTTTGGCTATTTTACAAATGAATAAAAATGATGAAATAACTATTTATCAAGAAAAGAATTTTGAAAATATTGTTGTAGAAAGCAGATGATAATATGAACTTGTTAGGTGTATTAGAAGGTATTTTATTTGTTGTTGGTGATGAAGGAATTACCTTAAATAAAATATGCGAAATTTTAGAAATCCCTTTAGAGGATGCAAAAAATTTATTAAAAGAATTAAAAAATACTTACGAAAATGAGAAGCGAGGAATGCGTATAAGTTATTTAGGAGATTCTTTCAAGTTAACTACCAAACAAGAACATAAAGAATTTTACAAAAAATTAGTAGAAAATCCTGAAAATAATCTTTTAAGCACCTCTGCTTTAGAAGTATTGGCAATTGTGGCTTACAATCAACCTATTACAAGAGTAGAAATCGATGAAATGAGGGGAATTTCTTCTAGCCATATGATACGAAGATTGGTTGCAAAAGGTTTACTAAAAGAAGCTGGAAAAAGTACTATGCCAGGAAGACCTAATTTATACAAAACAACTAGTGATTTTTTAGATTATTTTGGTCTTGCTACTCTTGATGATTTACCAGCAATTGATAATATTAATGAAATGGATGAAACAGAAAAAGACTTATTTACTTCTATTTACAAGGAAGAAGAAAAAACAGATGAATAGCTTTTTAGAAAATAATATAAATCTTGAAAATGAAACTTTTCAAAGTCTAAATATTGAAAATTTAACTTTTCAAAATAAATCTTTAGGAAATATAAAGATTATAGGCTCTACTTTTTTTAATGTAAACTTTGAAAATATAGTTTTTAATTATGTCCTTTTTTCTCATGTAGATTTATCTAATGCAAATTTTACAAATTGTGGCTTCCATAATTGTCAATTTATTGACTGTAAAATGGTAGGAACAATTTTTTCAGATTCTACTTTCAAATACTCTATTTTTAAAGAAATATTTGGACACTACTTAACTATGTTCAATTTAAAGATACAAGATTTTTCTATTATTGAAAGTGATCTATTTGAAACAAGATTGACAAATATTAAGCATAACAAATGGACTTTAGAAAATGTTAATTTGACTAGTGCAGAATTTAATATGGTTCCTTTAAATAACATGGATTTATCTACCTGTAAAATTGAAAATATATTTATTGATTCAAAATATTTAAAAGGAGTAACATTAAATTATAGCCAAATGATTGAGCTTGCTCCCCTTTTAGGTATTCATTTACGATAAACTTATTTACAAATTAAAATTTTATGCTATAATTTATTTATGCCTCTGTGGTGAAATTGGTAGACGCGCTGGACTCAAAATCCAGTAGTAGCAATACTGTGCCGGTCCGAGTCCGGCCAGAGGCACCATTGAGCAATCTATTCTAACTTTTGTTAGATTTAAACATATAGCATCAGCTTCAAAGGAAGTTGATTTTTTGCATTTAATGAAAGAAAGGAAAAGATTTAGACGATTAAATTAAAAACAAAAGAATTACTCTTTGATGAAGAACTAAAAAAGAAAATAGAATTTTGTAATACGAAAACGACTATAATAAATGGTTATATTGAAAATATAAAAAGAACAAATCTAGTGTATACCAAATAATACACAATAATAAAATCTATTATTTACTTTGTTTTAAAGGAATTATTGAAGATTATAATATAAGATTAGAATCCATAAAAAATAAAAAAGTTAGAATGTATAAAAATATATTCTAGTACATGGAAGGAGCCATTTTTCTTAATAAAAAATTATTTGCATAGAAAAAGTGACAAGTTTTCTTTAACTTACCACTTATAAACAGTCTAAAATAGCTTTAGCAAATCGTTTTTAGATTATTAGTTCAAAAAATACTATCCTTAATTATTTGTATTCTTTTTTTGCAATTTTAGAAGAATTTAATCTTTGGGTTTAAATAGTAAAGTAAATACAAAAGCAATTATCACAGCTCCAGCTATAGCACAAGAACTATAGGATAAAAGACCAGAAAATAATCCTAGTATTCCATTTTCTTGAAATCCTAAAAAAGCACCTTTGTATAACATATATCCAAAATTAGAGATGATAACTGTTGCACCACCACCCGCAAAATCAATAAATTTGTCATATAAATTTAAAAATCCAAATAAAGCTCCTAAAACTGTAAATAAGCTTGTGACATGGCCAGGCGTTAATTTTGAATTATCAAGTATTAATTGTGCAAAGAAACAAAGAATTCCAGCAAAAAGAAAAGCACATAGAAAATTCATGATAAAACCTCCAAACTAACAGCATGAGCAATACTTGGTATTGTCTTTTTTTGATTTGTTGTATCTTTTGAATGCAAAGATCCTGTTGCAATTATCAAAATTTTTTTATATTTTTTATTGTTTAAAACTTTATTAAATAAAACCAAAGGAAGAGTTACAGGACCAGACGAACCTGAGTATACTTCCTGACTCTTTAAAAATATTTCACAGCCAGCATCCATATAATTTTTTATTTTAACACCATAATTTATTTTTAAAAATTCTTTTAATATATCCATTCCAATACGTCCTAAATCTCCTGTTACCACTACATCATAATAATCAATATTTCGTTTTAAATCGTTTAAATGATCCATTAATACACTTGCTGCAGCTGGAGACATAACAGCACCCATATGTGTAGCGTCTTTTTGCTCATAATCTTGAATCGTTCCTATAGTAGCTGATTCTATCTTAACATTACTCTTTTCATTTGTGACAATAGCTCCTACAGCACCTGTAGCGGTAAATGTAGTTGTACTAGCTTTTGGAGCACCATATTCGATGGGAAAGCGAAATTGTCTTTCTGCATTTAAATTATGACTACTCGTAATGGCTATTGCATTTTTTATTGTGCCATTTTCTATAAAATTACTTGCAATTATTAAACTTTCTGCAAAGGTAGCACATGCACTATAAATACCTAAAAAAGGTATAGAAAAATTTTTTACCGCAAAATTGGTTATAGTAATTTGATTGGATAAATCTCCTCCTAAAATCAAATCTATTTTTTTTCCCATTTTGTTGCGATACAATAAATTATCAATCACAATTTTTTGCATTTTAATTTCTGCGTCAATAAAAGTTTTTTCCCCATAATAATAATCATCCATAGATAAATCAAACTTACGAATCTGTCCTTCACTTTCTAAAGGCCCTGCAACAGTAAAAGAATCTTTAATATAAACATTATTAAATTTTATACTAGCCATAAAGAACCACCCCTAATATTGCAAAGAAAAAAGCACTTACAATTCCATATAATATTACACTACCCGCCAGCTTAAAAAAATTAGCACCAATTCCTGTAATAAAGCCATCTCTTTTATAATCCAAAGCGGAACTCATTACTGAATGTGCAAATCCAGTTGTTGGTAATATCAAACCAGCTTTTGCTTTAGTAACCCAATTGTCAAAAAATCCTAACGCAGTAAATAAACTTGCAATAAAAATAACAATTAAACACGCCCAACTACAAGCATCTACTCTAGACAGGCCAAAACATTCCATTAAAATTATAATGACCAATTCTGTTAATACCCCAATTAATCCTCCAACAAGAAAAGCAACAATAGCATTTTTACTTTTCATTTCTTTTGGAGTTAATCTACTCACTAATTTTTTATATTCATCTTTATTCATGAAAAGAAACCTCCATTTTTATTATGAAAGTTTTTACTATTTTTATACCTAACAAAAATTAATAAATATTATTTTTATTTCCATTTTTCCTATAAAATGTTATTATAGTTATATACAATAAATGGAGGTTTTGAATGAACACAAACAGGAAATTAAATTTTTCAGTTAATTCAGAAATAGTTTTAAATATCATAACATTTTTAAAAAAATATTTTGAAGAAGAAATGTATCCTAAATACAATCAAAAAAAATGCAAAATGGAAGATTTTTATGCAAATAAGCGTCATACTTCTTTTGCTTACATTTTAAATACTGTTTTTGAAAATATTGGAATTTATTATGAGAGCTATAGTTTTAAAGGAGAATTTCTTGGACAAGTGCTTTTAAAAATTGGAGATACTTTTTACAATGCTAATGGAATAGCAAATGATTTATTTTTTAATGAGGAAAGTAATTTTAAAATATGCCCTACTTCTTATTACCCTTTTTACATTGAACATTTTTGTAATCATCAAGAACACAATAATGAAATGGAACAAGAATTAATTATAGCTGGTAAAAATGCTTTGCAACAAATATATCAAAATTCTAGCGATAGTATGACAAGGAAATTAGTAACAGCAAATGCTAACCCCTCAAGATATAATTTTTAATAGTTTTTTCATATAAGATTAACAGCTTTATCCTTTTAACTTAAATTGACTACAAATTTTATTTTTAGTTGTCAGGTGAATTTCGTTTATAAAATGTATTTTTTTAGTTTGTTCTAATCCAAACTAAAAAATGCAATGAATATTCATTACATTATGCAACCGCATAAAAATCTCTGATTTTTTCAATAGATTTTTTTTCATATCTTGAGACCGTAACTTGTTTTTTCTTAAGCACTCTTGCCACTTCACTTTGAGTCATATCCTTAAAATAACGATATTCAATAATTTTTCTTTCTTCTTCGTTCAATTGCTCTAAACCTTCTTGTAAAAAAAGTTTATCGTCTAAAGTAATTTTTTCTTCTTGAGGAACTGTTTCGTAAATGCTTCGATCCTCTTCACTTGCTTTATCTAAGCTACTTACCATCATAGATCCAGCTATTATGGCTTGCTCTATAGTATTTAAATCTTCTTCTAAGAACAGTGCTACTTCTTCATTGGAAGGAATATATCCTAATTTTTGAGCTAAAGAATATCGAGTGGTTTCTATGGCACGATACAATTTTAAGTAATCTTTGCTTATTTTAATTTGCTTTTGCATAGCCAGTTGAAACATTTCTCCAAAAATATATTTAAAAGCATAAGTTGAAAATTTTACTGTACCATCGTTATCATAATTTTTATAGGCTTTAATAATTCCTATGGCTCCTTGCTGAAATAAATCTTCTCTTTCTAAACCATAAAAATGCTTATTCATTATTTCATAAATTAAACCAGCATTGGCTGTTACAATATCGCTATTTGTCATTATAGAACTCTCCTTCTAAACTTCTAACAAATGTAAAGCAGACAATTCATTATCTGTTTTTTTTATATGTAATCTTTTTACTCTTCTATTTAATTCTTTGGATACTTCACATAAACATATTTTGCCTTTATTTGTTTTGATAGCACACTTTGTATTCAAAAGGGCATCTAAACCACTTTCATCAATGTAATCTAATTCAAACAAATTGTAAACTAAATATTTTATCTTATGTTTTAAAATAACAGGTACTAAATAATTGTTTAACTTATAAGATCCTTTTCTAGTTAATTTACCAGAAAGCCTTGCAAATAAAATACCTTTACTATATTCTAAATCCATTTCAAACATTTTTATCACCTGTTATATGCAATATAGAGCAAAAAATTAAAATTTTAAACAAGTTCGACAAAGGTTGCCAAAAAAAACTGAATACATTTAAAAAATTCTTATAATCAATTTAAAAACAACCAAAAAAATGATAAAATAAAAACAAGAGGAAGAATAAATGAATGTACAATTAAAAGAAATCTTATTAGAAAAAGCGATCCATGGAGAACT
>CANPIH010000039.1 GCA_947574085.1 uncultured Mycoplasmatota bacterium
ATAATTCACTTAAATAAAATTTTAAATTCAAAAAATAAATCTCTTTAGAAGTAAAAAAATATTTTTCATAATTGCCTAATTGTATAATATACCTCTTTTGCATTTTCTAACTTTATATTCTCTGCTAAAAATCTTCTTTATATTGATATAAAGAAAACTGGAACAAATAAACAAGTTCTATTTTTGGCAAAAAGGACAATAATAAGTACTTCGCCCATTTATTTTTTCATTCTTTATTTTAGTTCCACAAACTTTGCATTCTTCCCTTTCTCTTTTGTGTACCATTAATTCTTGTTGAAATCTTCCTGTAACCCCTAAACTAGAAGTGTAACTTTTGATTGTTGTGCCACCTAATTTTATTGCTTTTTCAATTACACGAAAAGAACACAGAACTATTTTTTCTGCTTCTTCTTTGGTAATTTCACTCCCCTTTTTCATTGGATTCAACTTTGCTGCAAATAAAACTTCATTAGCGTAAATATTTCCTAAACCGCTAATAATGGTTTGATCAAGTAAAAGAGTTTTTATTGCAATAGTTTTGTTTTTGAATTTGTCTAAAAGATATTGAGCGTTTAATTCTTTTTCTCCTGGTTCATACCCTTGTTTTTTTATAGATGGATTATTTACCAAATCTTCTTTTTTAATGAGTTCCATTCGTCCAAATTTTCTTGTATCGTGATAACGGAGATCGGTCTCATCTAAAAATGAAAAAACGACGTGTTCGTGTTTGACAATTTCTTCACTACTCTTTTTTAAAAAAAATTTTCCTTCCATACGTAAATGAGATAATAAATAATGATTTTCTAGTTCAAAAATTAACCATTTTCCTCTTCTTTTAATATCAATAAATTGATTCCCTTTTAGTACTTTTTTAAATTCTTCTCGATTCGAAACAATTATTTTTTCATACAATATTTTAACTTCTTTAATTCTTTTATAAAGAATTTGTTTTTTTAAAGTATTTCGTACGGTTTCCACCTCTGCTATTTCTGGCATAAATTCTCCTCTTCTATTTCTTATTTAAATATTCTTCTAAAGTCAAATTATTATCCATAATTTCATGAGCAATTTTTTTAGAATGGACATAACGAATATGCCATGGTTCATAATTATATTTGGTAATTTCTTCTTTTCCTTTCGGATACCGTAAAATAAAGCCAAAATCAGAGCAATATTTTTCTAAAAAGGAATAGAATTCTGTAAGTCTTTCGTCAAAACCAGACAACCATTCTTCATTCATTTTTAAACAAACATCAATTGAAAGACCTAACTCATGTTCACTAAATCTTGGCTGAGCGACATACTTACTCGCATACTCTATCCCTTCTTTTTCTAGAATAGCATTATAAATTGTTTCTTGTATTTCTTTTGTCCTATAAGCACTTTCTATCTCAGCATCATACCCATTTTCCTTTAAAAATTTTTGGAAATTCACCCAAGCTTCACAAGTTTTTCTCTCTAAATTACTGTCAAAAATACAATTTGGATACTTCGAATGATACTCAATTATTTTAAAATTTTTAGAATATTTTATGGGATTCTCTCGATTAACTAAAGTTAAATACTTACGAGTAGATGAAATAAGCCAATCAAATAGGAAATTCTCTTTTTCTATTTCTGGATGAAATTGAACTCCTAAAAGTAAACAATCATTTTCTCTATATTCAATTGCTTCTAAAACTTCATCCATAGCTTTAGCACTTATTATTGTATCCTTAGAAACTCTCGAAATACCCATACTATGCAAACTCACAACACTCATTTCTTCTTTTTTAAATATTTCATAAAGAAGGCTATTTTTCTCTATTTTTATTTTGTGTCTTGCAGATAAAATGGAATTGTTTTCTTTGGTCACAATATGAAAATGGCAGTTTTCATCTTCTAATTTTTTCAAATAAGGTTTATTTTCTTTATATAAGTTATACGTTTCTTTTAATGATTTTGCTTTGTCATTTCCTTGATCTTCTAATAAATTTAAAAATGTTGCCAAGACTTGAGCCCCTAAACAAATTCCTAAAAACGGTTTTTGATTTTTTATAGCATCCAAAAGAATAGGATAATAATCAAATAAAATTTGGTTCCCACCAGGCCAAACATATCCATCACAAATTCCAGTATATAAAGAAGGATCTTCCAAAATGCCAATAGGAATTCCACCACTTTCTTTAATTTTTTCACTATACATTCTAACAAAATTTGTGCGATCTTGGTAAGGATCTACTTCATGACTACTTATTGTTGGAACAATACCAATAATAGGTTTTTTATAAAACATAAAATTCTCCTTTTCTATTTTGTCTCGTACCAATCACGGCCATAATCACTGCTTACTTTTAATGGAACAGACAATTCTATGACTTTCGTCATTTTTTCTGTAACAATTTTGGTAACTAAATCTTTTTCCTTTTCTACTAAGTCAATAATAAGCTCATCATGAACTTGTATAACCAATTTACTTTTTATAGAAAGACGTTTAAATTCTTCATCAATGGCAATCATTGCTTTTTTAATAATATCCGCACTCGTTCCTTGAATTGGCGTATTAAGAGCGATTCTTTCTCCCGCTTGCCTTACCATATAATTAGCAGAATTTAACTCATCAATCACTCGTTTACGATGGAAAAGCGTTCGTACACTGCCATCCTTATAAGCAGACACGACAATATCATCCATATATTTTTTTACGCCAGGATAAAGTTCATAATATTTTTCAATAAATTGTTTGGCATCTCGCTGACTAATTTCTAAATTTTCTCCTAATCCAAAACCACTAATTCCATAAACGATACCAAAAATAACCGCTTTAGCAGTGGAACGCATTTCTTTTGTCACCGCAATTTCAGGTACCCCATGAATATCTGCAGCCACTTTAGTATGTATATCTCCATCTTTATTAAAGGTATCTATAAGTTCTTGACACTCAGAAACATGAGCAAGAATTCTCAGTTCAATTTGAGAATAATCCGCACTTAAAAAACAATCATTACTTGGTAAAAAAGCTTTTCTTATCTTTCTTCCCACTTCATCACGAATGGGAATGTTTTGAATATTAGGCTCCACCGAAGAAAGTCTTCCTGTTCTCGTTAATGTTTGTTTAAATATGGTATGGACTTTGCCATCCTCATGAATAAAATTTTCTAAACCTTCCACATACGTAGAATAAATTTTTGTTATATTACGGTATTCCAATATTTTAGCAATAACTGGATGACTTCCAAGCAATTTATGCATCACTTTCGCATCGGTTTTGTACCCTTTTTGAGTTTTTACTCCCCCTGGAAGCCCCAATTTCAAAAACAAAATTTCTCCCAACTGTTTTGTACTTGCAATATTAAACTCTTCACCAACCAAATTGTAAATGTCATTAGAAACTCGATCAATTTTAATTTTTAGTTCTTCTTTCATGTCATCAAGTATCGCTTTATCAACCACTACACCAGCAATTTCCATATCCGCTAAAACGGAGATAAGAGGCATTTCAATGGTTTTGAAAAGTTCTTCCATTTCTTCACGTTTTAATTGGTTCATAAAACGCTCATACGTTTCATAGATGAACTTACTTTTTAGTAATATGTCTTTTTTCACTTTATCCATTTCATACTTCTTTTTTGCAATCGTTTCTTCGTACAAATCGACATCATAACCGTCTGGTTTCATTAAATACGCAATATCATCTTTAATAGTATAATTTAAAAGATAAGAACAAATCATTAAATCGTATGCCACTTTCGGTGCCTGTACACCTATTTTTTGTAAAGCTACAATATTTTTCTTTTGGTCAAAAGTATATAAAGTCTTTTCATAGAGTAAAGGAATTACTTTTGGAATCATTTCTGGTTTCACATAATAACAATTTTCTTTATCTTGAATAGACATTCCTAAAATTGTACCTAAATGGTAATTGGAATGATCCACTTCAACATAAAAAGATAAAGGATCTTTAAAATCTAAATCTTGAGTCTCTTCAATTTCTACAAAATTTTCTAGTTTTTCCGTTTTTTCTTCTTTATTCATTTTCTTTAAAAAAGAATAAAATTCTAATTCTTCATACAGAGAATACAAAGCACCATTTTGCTCTTCTTCTTTTTTATAAAGTAAATCTTCTAAATCTTTTATATCAATAGGAACATCTTTATAAATGGTTGCAATTTCTTTGCTGATGAAAGCCATTTCTTTATCCATCTCTAATTTTTCTTTGGTTTTTCCTTTAATTTCATCAAGATGCTCGTATAGATTTTCAACCGTTTGATAAGTAGAAAGTAAATGGAGAGCTGTTTTTTCACCTATTCCTTTAACCCCTGGAATATTATCAGAAGAATCTCCTGCTAAAGCTTTTAAATCAATCACATGAATTGGTTCAATATGATATTCCGCAAAAAAAGAAATTGGATTGTAACGAATAAATCCTTTTTGTTTTAAAAGCTTCATATCAACTTGTTCATTCATCAATTGTAATAAATCTTTATCACTTGAAATGATAGTAGCATTAAAACGATCGTCTTCCAAAACCATTTTGGAAAGCGTTCCAATAATGTCATCTGCCTCATATGGCGCTAGTTCAAAATAACGTATCCCCATTCCTTCTAGTATTTTTCTAGCATAAGGCATTTGTCTAATCAAATCTTCTGGGGTTTCTTTTCTTCCATCTTTATAAAAAGCGTATTTTTCTGCTCGAAAATTCTTACCAATATCAAAGGCAACCGCAATATATTCTGGATTTTCTTCTTCTATAATTTTATGCATCATTGATGCAAAACCATACAAACCATTGGTTGGAAAACCTTTACTATTTCGCATGATAGTGCCTGTATAGGCCGTTGCATAATAACTACGAAACAATAAGTTGTTTCCATCGACTAAAATTAACTTCTTCATTACATCACCACTTATAACAATAAGAATATTATATCATAAAAAAAGTAGCCTCCCTAGAACTTATTCAAATTTATGAAGAGAACTTAGTAATTTTAAGAATTCCGTACTCCCTTTTGATAAATAATTTTGATCTAGAGATATAATCCCAAAATCTCGTTTTGAAATTTTTGGTGTCACTTCTAATTCAAATAGTTCTTGGTTTATAAGCTCTTTTTTTACATATTCTTTAGTTACTACTCCAATACCATACCCAATTTTTGCAAATTCAATTAGTAAATTAGAACTTGCTATTTCCATAACACTATTCAAAAGAACCTCATTTTCTAAACAGAATTTTTCAATAAACTCTCTAGAACTGGAAGGATTTTTTTGTAAAAGTATAGGATAATTTGTTAAATCTTGTAATTTCAACTTTTTATTTAAAAGAGTTTTATACGATTCATTTATTACGAAGATATCTTGCATCTCTCCTATTTTTGTATATTGAAAATCATCGGCTATTTTTGGTGGAAATTTCGCTAAAATAAAATCAACTTTTCCTTTTTTCATTTGCTCCTTTAAAACTGTAGTTGGATCTGTACTAATTTCAAAGACAATGTTAGGATAAATTGCATGAAAATCACGTATATAGGGCATTAAATAAGTTTTAGCTAAAGTTGTACTAATTCCAATTCGAATGATACCAGTTAACATTTGATTGTTGGCTTGAATCTTTCTTTCCGCTTGTTCAAAAGAATTAAGTCCATTTTTGATATCATTTAAAATGATTTCACCTTCTTTCGTTAATAAAACTCCCTTTTGAGATCTTATAAAAAGTTTACAATCCAAATATTCTTCCAAATTTTGAATTTGTTTTGTTACTGCTGGCTGAGAAATATGCAAACGTCTACTAGCCTTAGAAATATTTCCAGTGTTGGCCACTTCATAAAATATTTTCCAAACATCTAAATTCATCATTATAACCTCCAGTTATGTTTTTTATAAATATTATATATTTTTATTATAAGTTTAACAGTGGTATAGTTCAAGTATAGAAAAGAGGTAGTAAATTGGAAAACAAACAAAAATTAAGAGATACAGAATGGATGTATAACATATTAATGACCTACTGCAAAGAAAATAACTTAAAAAACGCATTAGTTGCTTTGCCTTTTGCCCGAGAAGTATATGACAGCGTTAAACCACGAAAAGATGGAGAGCCTTATTTAATTCATCCTTTATCGATCACTTTAAAAGGAATAGCTCTTGGAATTACAGACGATATAAGTATTTCAACAGAATTATTACATGATGTAAAAGAAGAAAAACCAGATTGTGATCTAGACAATCTAAATGTTGCGGATCCGATTAAGCAATACACTTATATTCTAACGTATGTTCCTCTTGATGGATTATCAAAAATCGAATCTCAAAAAATATATTATCATAAAATTTTAAAATATCTTGTCACAACAAGAACCAAAGGCTTAGACCGTGCAGATAATGTTTCCACAATGAGTTGGGCATTTGAAATAGATAAAATAGGAAAATACGATGAAGAAACCTATCGTTTTTATCCAGAAGTTCTATCCAAATGGGCAGAAATGGCCCCAACATTAATAGAACAAATTCAAGTTTGGACAATTTATCGTAGTATCTTTACACGCGTATTTTCAAACGAAAGGTTTTTAGATCAAGAAATTGATGAAGAACTCAAACAAAATTTACTAAAAATAAGAACTCTATACGAAAAAAGAAGAACTTAGATTTCTTCTTTTATTTTTCGTTTTATTAATAAATTTTTTAAATTGATTTATAACTTCATCGTATCTTTTAGACTTTCTTTTAATGAAAAATATATCCTTTTCTTTTTTAAAAGATATGATTATAATTTCTTTTATTTTAACTTTCAAAACTTTTTAGATAAAAAATGAATAACTTTACTTTATAATCCCATCATTCTGGAAATTTATTATTTAAGATAACTTCTAAATTTAGTTTTTTCTTAAACAGAAAAATATTTTTAAAGATTAAATAGCATAGCTTGTTTAAAACAAACTAAGCTGACTCGTTTCAGGCATACCTTCAAAAATGCCTAAAGTACGCATTTTTTCAATGGTGGATTGATTCACTTTCCCACGACTGCTAAAATCTTCTATACTATAAAACTGTTTTTCACTTCTTTCTTCCATGATTTTTGTCGCTACGGCATCTCCAAGTCCATCCAAGCTAGCAAATGGCAGTATAAGAGCATTTTCACTCTCCTCCATAACAAAGTTTTTACCTTCACTCTTTTTTAGATCTATCATTTTAAACTTTACTCCACGTGCGGTTGCTTCTAAAGCAAGTTTCAAAGTTTCTAAAAGAGATGCATCTTTATTGGTAGCATCGTAGCCTTTGCTTTGTAATTCCAACATTTTAGATTTTATCGCGTCGTAGCCTTTTACCATCACTTCTGGATCAAAATCATCAAAGCGAGTGGAAAAATACGTGCAATAATAAACAAGAGGCTTATGAACTTTGTACCAAGCGATACGAAAAGCGCTGGTAACATACGCTGCAGCGTGGGCTTTTGGAAACATGTATTTGATTTTTTGACAAGAAGTGATGTACCAATCAGGAATATTGTATTCTTGTAAAGTTTCCACAAATCCGGCCCAAGTTTCAGGATCTTTTCCAGCTTTTCCTTTACGAACAAACTCCATAATCTTAAACGCTTTAATAGCTGGAACTCCTTTATTCATTAATTCAACCATAATATCATCACGACATCCGATAACGTCTTTAAAAGGACATATATTTTTTTGAATCAATTCTTGTGCATTACCAAGCCAAACATCGGTCCCATGAGCAAGACCAGAGATTTTAACAAGTTCTGCAAAGGTGGTTGGTTTAGCATCTTTAACAAGCTGAATAGTAAATGGAGTACCAAATTCAGGAACACCAAGAGTTCCCGTATCACATAAGATCTGTTCTTTTGTTACTTTTAAAGACTTAGTTCCTGTAAAAAGTGCCATAGTTTCTTTATCATCTAGTGGAACTTTGGTCACATCATCTCCTGTTAAATCTTGAATCATTCTGAGTTGTGTTGGATCCGTATGACCCAAAATATCTAATTTTAAAACATCAGCGTCAATCGCATGGTAATCAAAATGGGTGGTTCGCCAAGGACTGGATGGATCTTCAGCTGGGTATTGAAAAGGGGTAAAATCAAAAACTTCCATATAATCAGGAATAACAACAATCCCGCCTGGATGTTGTCCTGTTGTTCTTTTGCAACCCGTACATCCTTTGGCTAGACGCTCTGTTTCAATACTACGCATGATAATTCCTTTTTCTTCACAATAGCCTTTTACATAGCCATACGCTGTTTTTTCAGCAACGGTTCCAATGGTTCCTGCACGATAAACGTTATCCACTCCAAACAAAACTTTTGTATATTCATGAGCACTGGCTTGATTCAAATCAGAAAAATTAAGATCAATATCTGGTACTTTATCAGCATTAAATCCTAAGAACGTCGCAAAGGGAATATCATGTCCATCTTTTTGCATCTTCATTCCGCACTCTGGACACTTTTTATCAGGTAAATCAAATCCACAAGAATACGTTACACCAAGTGATTTCCCTTCTTCATCATCAAAAATACTTTTTTTGCATTTTGGACAACGATAATGAGCAGGCAGACTATTTACTTCTGTAATTCCCATCATATTAGCGACAAAAGAAGAACCAACACTTCCACGTGATCCAACCAAAAACCCTTCGTCATTTGAGTGTTTTACAAGTTTTTGAGCAATTAAATAAATTACGTCGTAGTTGGCTCCGATAATACCACCTAGTTTTTTATAGGCAATCGTATCTTTTTCCTCATCTGTACCTTCACTACTATCCAAATGCTTCTTTACCATATCTTTAACAGCAACTTTTCCTTCGTTAATGATTTTATGAACCAAAGAAAACGCTTTTGTAATCTCCTCTTCTTCCAATTTGCAAGCCTCAATCAAAGCATCCCCATACAATTCCTTCGCAAGACGTTCTTCTATATTTAAAGGAAGAGGATTTCCATAAAGTTCAAGAGCTTTTGTATATACAAGTTCTGTCATCGTTTCAACCGAATGAGGAATTTTCGGTGCAAATGGATTCGGCGTATCAATAATAACTTCAATTTCTTCTATTTTAGACGCAATAAGGTTGGGATTTAAAATAACAATTTCGCGTCTCGTTTCATCATCTAAAAATTGAAAATCATCGAGCATTTCTTCCGTTGTTTTTAAATATTGGTTGGGAATTTCCATTCCTTTTCTTTTTAAAGGATGCAGTTTTCCGTTGAACTTTTGATTGACAATAATTTCACGATATATTTTGTCCTCTTTTTTTAAGTTATGGACATCTCCCGTTGCACAAACAGGTTTTCCTGCTTCTTTTGCTACACGAATAATTCTCTTTAAGTATTCTTCTGCTTGCGTTGTTGTTTTAAATCTTGCCTCTGGCCCTATTAAATGAGAAAATGCACTAACTGGTTGAACTTCAATATAATCATAAAAACTCATCATATTCACAAGTTCTTCGTCTTCTAATCCTTTGGCTTTTTCAAAAACTTCTCCATTAATACATCCAGAACCTATTAAAAGTCCTTCTCGTAAATTTAGAATTTCATTTCTAGGAATTTTAGGTTGTTCGTTTTTGTATAAATATTTCGTATTGGCAATGGAAATAATTTTAAACAAGTTTTTTAAACCTACTCTATTTTTAGCAAGGAAAGTGGCATGAAAGGGAAAACTGAACTTTACTAAAGATTCCATATCGATATTATTAAGCAAATCGTCTGTAGTACTAATATTTTGATCATACAAAGACTTAGCCATTTTATGAAAGGCAAATGCTGTTCCTTCTGCATCATAATCCGCTCTATGATGTTTTTCTTCGTCCCAAGGAATATCTAGTTTTTTGGTTAAGGTTTGCAATTTATGATTGGGCCATTCTGGGTGCAACATACGAGCCATGCTCATGGTATCTAAAACCGTATAATTAAATTCAGGAAGACCATATTTATGACAAGCCGCTTTCATAAAAGAGATATCAAACTTAGCGTTATGAGCTACCATAGGAAAGTCGCTAGCCCATTCTAAGAAACGTTTGGTAACATTTTCTTCATTATCACAACCACTTACCATTTCATCTGTGATAAAAGTAAGTTCTGTAACCCTTTTAGGAATAGGACGATTGGGGTCTATTAACTCATCAAAACGATCAATAATTTTTCCACTTTGAATCTTTACGGCACCAATTTCAATCATTTGGTCACTTCCAGCATAAAAGCCTGTTGTCTCGGTATCAAATACAACATAAGTATCTTCTAACAAATTGTATGTACGGTTGTTAAATATAATATCAACGTCGTTATTAACCACGTTCATCTCCGCTCCATACAAAACTTTAAAGCGTTCACTTTCTTCTTTGCCTTTGTTGTAATCACAAACCGCATGATAAAGATCTGGAAACGCTTGACAAGCGTTATGATCCGTTACCGCAATCGCTTTTTGACCAATTTTAATAGCATGTTTAACAAGTGTTTTGGCATCAATTACCCCATCCATTGCACTCATCATAGTGTGAGTGTGTAACTCTACTCTTGGTGTATCGGTTTCTTCATAAAGAATTTCGTCTTTCGAATCAATCGGCTCATAACGACGAATGGTTAAAACCAAATCTTTACTAAAATTGTCAAACTCTACTTTTCCTTCTAAACGATACCAGGTCCCTTCTTTAAAATCTTTTAAAGTACTTTTAAATTCAGTCTTATCCTTTTTAAATATTTTTGCAAGCAAACTGTTTGTTTTATCACTTATTTTTAATGTGACGATATTAATTTTTTCATGTTCCATTGAATCAATTCCAAAAACAAATGCTTCGACGATAATATTTTTCATATCTCCCATGATATTGTTAATCGAAGTAATTTCTCCTTCAAT
>CANPIH010000040.1 GCA_947574085.1 uncultured Mycoplasmatota bacterium
CTGTCCTAATTCAGCAGTAATTTTATTTTTTGTTAAAATCAAATCACCATTGTTTCCTGATAAAGCATAAATACCTATACTGCCAAGAATCAGTATACCGGCACACGCTCCGGCAAAAATTTTTTTCTTTTTTGTATCAAGTAAATTATTTAATTTCATATCTATTCCTCCCGAACTCTTTTATTACATTTTTAAAATTTTATCTAATAACTCATATCTTCTATCTTTTATATTCGTTATTTTGTCCATCATATAATCTATAAGCTCTTCTATTACTGCAATGTACAGCGGTATAAACACAACAAGCAGTAGCGATCCTAAAGCATCTAAATGATCTAGAAAGCTGTCTCCTGATGAAATAATGAGAATTATACATAAAGCAAAAAGTAAAAATCCAATTACAGCAATACATCCACCACATAATTCAACAAATATCAAAAGATAACGTAACATGAATAATACAATCCATAATAAGACTGTAAGTATAATCCTGCATAAAGAAATAAGAATAACTGCTATAAACAACAGTGTAATCAAAATCTTTTTAAAAAAACCGCTTTTGCTGTATTTTATATAATGAATAAAATCAATAATATAGTCTATCATATCTTTCCCTCCCCTGATTTGAAAATTAAGTAACCCTGTATATTTTACAGAATTTTTTTAATAATTTCTTAAACATCTAAAATAATTATATAATTATTTTATTTATTTTTCATCAATAAACATACGATTTCATTTATAATCCTATAATAGCAAGGGTGACGGGAGAGGGGGTCACCCTTTATTATTATAAATCCGCCGAGAGAAAATTATTGAAACTCTCTACTGTTTATTTAAAGAGGCGGAAATATTTAAAACCAAAAAAGCGTTACTGTGAAATAACGCCTTTTAGTAAATTGATTTCTGCTTCTTTAGCCACTTTTACCTAATAGCATTATTTCACATTTCGTCGCACATTTCAATCACGTTTTTTTCTCGCTTTTTTTCACGCTTTTTTCCCGCTTTTTTCTCGTTTTTTTCACACTGCCGATAGACAATATTCCCTGTTAAACAAGCAATTTGAAGGTGTGCTTTATTTTTTATTTTATAAAATTTTCTTTTAGAACCATAAAACTCATCGGAATACATAATTTCTTCATTTGTTTTTCCATAAAAATATCGACAAATCAAATAGTATTCACATTCATTATCAACTTTTTTAATTTCTTTGCACATACGCAAAAAATCAGATGCCGGTTCTTCAGGATTATAATTTAAATAAGTTAAAAATAAATCTTCTGTAGTCTTCGCAGTTCCATTTGATACATGAATCACGCTCGATGTAGGAAAACAATCGCATAATATATTTGCTCTCGCCAATTCTAAAATAGCAATGTAATCTTCACATATCTGTTGTCCTAGTTTTGTTGTTGCTTTTACATCTATAATTTTAATCTTTTTATTCTTATCCATTTTCATCCTCCATCTGATCACCAATAATTTGATATAAACGGTCTAAAATATTTTTTCTAGGAGTTTGTACATAATACATTCCCTTTGAATAGTATATTCTGTGAATATCAATTGTTCTTATATCACTAAATTTCAATTTAGAAAAAATCATCTTATGAGTTTTAGGATTATAAGATTTTATTATTGTTTGAAAAAAACCTAACTTATCATTTTCTTTTATACTTGAAGCAGGTATTATAAGTGCTTTTGAACTTCCCATGATTTTAACAATGTAGCACCAGTGTCCATCCATAAATTCTTTTGGAAAACCTCTTCCCAGATTCACATACATTAATGTATGCTTTTTGATTTTTTGCTGTTTTGAAAGTATATTTTTATTATTTACATTTTCATAAAAATATTGTAGCGATATTAATTGATAATTATATGATTTTATTAGATTAATAAGATCATATAATTCAATATTTTCCATTTTTTTAATGTTTTTCACTAGTAAATCTATTTCTATATCAAGCTCACTCTTCATTCCATTCACCTGCTATTATGTTTGTGTTTCCATCATCTAGTATCATATTTATTCACCTCGTTCTCTGTCTAATATATTTTTATTTGTTTTTCATCCAATCAGTACTGGTCAGATATGACCAGTACTTTATCAGAACAGGTACTCAAACACTCAACGCTCACGTCGCGCTGATATCAGTCATATCTGCTAATTGAATTTAAAATACTAAATACCAGTAATGTTATACTGTTTATCAAAATCGCAAAATTTTTATCAATATTTATTAACGCAAATACAATTTGAAAGGAACTCAACAACATTATAAGTACTGATAATAAAAACTCTCTTTTTATCATAATCATCACCCCTTTATCAGCGTATTTTCAGTTCAAATAATTCAAGAAGACAATAATCTTGACTAAAAAATAAATCAGCTACAGCCAGCAGTATTAAATTTCCCATCATCGTTTTTACCCCTTTGATTAAATTCTGGCAGCTTTTACCAACCAATTATTATTTCCATAACATGTGTATATATATAAAATCTCCTGATCTACATAATAATCAAGCATATTTATACCTGTATCAATATCATATAATTTATATCCGTCATTGATACATTCATTACTATATGTAATTTTATATTCATATCGATTATTGTTATAACAAACAGTAATAATATCATTTATATGTGCATTATATAAATACTTCAATGATTTTGTATTATGCCCACCAAGCAAAACTGGTCTAAGTTTACCGTCTCCAAAATTACTATTATTTGCTTCAGTCATAATACAGATATCATACTGATTAACTGCTTCCTGCGTAGAACCAATGCTTAAGCAGGCATTAGTACATACATCAGGAATAGTTATACTATTATTTAGCAACTGCTCTCTATCATCTTTTTTAGAATCATTCGGAGTTTTTTGTTGACTAGTTTGTTTGTTATCAGACACAACTGTATTATTTTGACCATTTGTACAATATCCGGTTTTTACTTCTAAACTAGTTGAAATTTTAATTGCAGGAGTTGTTTTTATTATCTTTACCTTGCCATTACCACTTCCACAAGCTGTAAGAAAAACACTGAACAATATTGATATTGACAAAATTTTGATTATTTTAATAAAAGTATTTAAATGAGGAAATCTTAATCTTTCACAATACTTATGCATCACAACTATCACTTCCTTTTTGTTTCTAGTTTTCTCGGTTTTCCATAGTGTGTTTTACCAATTAAAATATTATACCGCTGTTCTTCACCTGTTTTTTTAAGCTCACTTAATTCAGCATTAAACAATGTAGCAGGTTCATGTTTAAATTTATCATGCTTTTTTTTGATTTGTTTTTGCTCAATGATACTTAAGAAAAACGCAGCAGATATGATTCTAATTATTATAGTAATTACAATAATAATATTTTCCTTTGTAATTCTTTTCATCGTTTTCTCCAATCTATATAGGGAACTTGTTCCATGTCTATTTATCATTTTTATACCCATACAATTCCGCAAATTCATGATCATCAGGATCAAGCGCTTTTGATATTTTGACAATTTTTACTATACCTACTGTTTCTTTTTTATTATCTTCAGCTATGTTATAATAATTTATAGAGGAGGTGAAAAAATGAATAAGTTTATTCTTTCACAAAAAGATAGTGATCACATTATATATGAATATAATCCAGATTCTAATTGGTATGAGATATGGCCAGCCAATATAATAATATTCGATTTTATTGATGAAGTTTGTTTCCCATACTGCAATTACAATTATGCAATAGAAAATATTATTGATAACTGTTTAGATGACCTTTCTCAAGAAGATATTGACAGATGCAATAATTGCGACAATTGTTCATTATTGGAAATAGATTCGTCTTTATCACAAAAAAAACAAAAAGAAATATCTGATTGGATTTCAGTTGGTGATCGATTAGGCGGTGGTACTGTCTCTAATATTTCTCATTGGGAAAATAAGCTACTCTCAAACCAAAGTCATAATATCTATCTTGGTGAATTTAAATCAATTAAGGAATGTCGTAATTATTTAACAAACAATATTAAAATTAAACTTGATGAATAATATCATTAAGTTTTTTTAATGATTTAGTTATATAATATCTAGAGCATTTTTCATAAGTTAACAAGATATACGAATTGTATTTTTTTATGTGTTTTATCAATATATAATTATTAATATCTAATTTACCGATTATCATATAAATGGATGTTAATTCAATATTGTTAAATATATATACATAATTATATTTTGTTTTATTAGCTGTTTCTCTATCTTTAATTATTCTTCCATCTTCAAAATATGAATCAATCTTATCTGTAGTTAATCTTTCAATTATAATTTCATAATTCATTTTATTTCTCCTTTTAATAAAACATTATTATCCTTTCTTTTTTTACTTTAGTCTGTCCGTGATCTACTGGTCATATCTGACCAGTAGATTTGTTTATCCTGTTAGTTTTATTTTTTCAAACATTTACTATCGTTATATGTACTCACTATTATCTGGTAGTTCTATTAATTTGAAATTTATTTTTAAATTTGCCAGTTTAAATAGCAAATAAAGTATTGTTGCAAAAATTAACGGAATTATGACTATGCTAAAACAAACAATACAAATGCTGATTTCTAATTTTAATAAAAATTCCATAAGCAAATAAAATACAGTATCAAATGTAGAGGCTATTTGTACAAATTGTGTATTAAATAACAGATTTAATAAGTATATTAATAACTTGAAGTAATAAATAACAAATACAATAGATACAGCTAACGCTACAATCGTTAATACAATAATAATTGTTACCTCAGCATTTTCATTTAAATGAATTTTAGAACTCTTATATTCATTATGCAGTCGGCTACCACAATTAGGACACACATTTAATCCATTACTTGAAACATGTCCACATACATTACACTTTCTTCTTAATATTAATTTTTTCAATAATTTTATCATTTATATTTATCCAATTCGTGATATTGATTCATTACCATTATTCAAGTTATATTTACTTCCTTCTTTTAGCCCCAATTCATAAGCGTCTTCACTTTCGTTTGTATAATTAGTTTTGGCTGTTCTAATTTTCATTTGTGTTTTAACATAATCTACTACTGCTGGATGCAGGTCAGTTAAAATCAGTTCATATTTTTTATCAATATTCATGGCGATAAAAGAGTTTTTTAGCTGTTGTTCTATTCCTTTCGCAAACCCACGACAGTAGTCTCGTTTGTACACTCTAAAATCTACAGTTCCAACATAACACTCTTTAAGTTCTTTGATTGTTCTTTCCAAATAATCTAGTATAGGAATTACTATGCTTTCACATATTGCTACCTCTTTTTCATATCCAACATATTTAAATTGACATTTACTGTTTATTTTACCTAGATAATACGCATTAACTCGATTATATTTACAAATATTTCTGAATGTCCAATATAGATAACCTGTATAATACTGATCTATTGTTTTTTGAATAATGTCACCATTATTGTCTTCATTTAATTCAAGTTCTGTAATTTTATGTTTAATCATGAGCTTGTTTGCTCTATAAGTAGCAAGCTGAATTTCCTGATCACTAGCACCGGGATCATCAGCAATCGCCATTAATTTTTTTATTTTATTAATTATTTTATCCATTTTTAATTTCTCTCTATAAATAAATTAACTAAAAATAATTTCAAAATATTTTACGTTTTTATAATCGTTTTTCATACGTTCATAAAATTCTTTAATATCGTTAATTCTTGTTGAATCAGGGTAGTTTAATTTGTAAAATTCATCTATTGCTGTTTTCAAGGCATTTACTGCAGTATCATATGGAATCAAACTTATTGATCCATCACCAGATAATAAATTATTACATTCCTCGCATCTAAAAGCTTTATAAAAAATTCCATCTGCATACCCAAAGAAATACACTTCATCATTCGGCACTCCTTTATATTCCTCTTTTTCAATGTATGTATGTTCATTTCCAACAGTTATTACATCGTATCTTTTTGACCAGATGCCATTAGGCACTCTTATAGCAAAATCATGAGCCATTCTAATCACCTCCATTTTGATTTCACTTTCATATTTCAATTTCATCTGTAGTTTGACAGTTAAAATTGAATATTAGATACTTATCTAATATTTGTCTTGTTTTAGTCAAAGCACGTTCTATCATCAAATTAGATAGGGTAATACCATCAAGGTTTATATATTTTACATTACTAGATATACGCATATAATCGTGTTTCATATCTCCCAAATTGCGACCCTGGGCAACGTAATATCTCATATATCCAGTTAATATTTCTTCTTTTGAAATTTGGTTATTTGCTAAACGTAGTAAAAAATCGGTATTAATTTTTGCCATTATAAATCACCTTTCTATCTTTTTTAATTCCTCTATAATATCTTCTATTTCTGGGGTAATAACTACATTTAATTTATCAACTTCTATTGCTTGCTTAATAATACCTTTAGCATGTTCTCTAGAATATCCTTTTAAAACAGTTTTCATAACAATATTTCCTTGATTGTCACGTCTTCTTACCTGAATATCATATTCCATACTCTCTACCTCTTTTATTTTGAAACTGTTTTGTTTATGACTATTTTCAACTGTGAATAATCTTTGATTATTAAATTGTTCTTTCGATCATAATAGATTATGCAGTCATGAAAATGATCAAAGTCATCCTTTGGATAACAAAACAGATAAAATCTGCTTATAACAGTTTTTTTTCTTCTGATTGTGTTTTCTGTTCGATTTTTTATATCTTTTAAGTACATTTCATAATCTTTTAATACGTTTTGTGTTTCAATCGTCTTATTATGTTCACAAAGAAACATTATAAATTCCAAAATATCATCTTTATATGTTTTCTTTGTTTTATAAAGTCCGCTCATCTTATCAACATATTCATTTATTTTTTCTGACAAATCCATAGTTTCACCTCATTCCAGCTGGATTTTAATAAAGCAGTGTGTAATCATAGATATATTTTTGTTTAAACTCTTCAATATAAGTTCTAATAATAAAATCTTCAAACTGATCATGCGATTCTCTAAAATTGACAAATGACTGTTTATATCCTAGATATATTTCTGGACTGCGATTGTCTTTTTTTAGAGTTGATGCATATATTATTTTATTTAATTTAAACAACATGCTATTAAATCTTTTTACAGTAATACCATCACCCCATTTTTTATAATCTTCAAATCCACCATCATAGATTGCATTTTGGATAAAATTCAGTTCATTGTTTATTCGTATCAGCATCTTATTTTTTATAATTTTCTTTTGAAACGTCAAAATATTGTCGGTTGATTCTGTTTTGATTAATGAAAATTTTCTGTATAATCTATAATTTCTAGTAAACAGCATTGCAACATAACGAACTTCTTTTTTTATACCAGCAATAAATTTTGCGAAGGATCTGTATTTAAATATCTTTGCTTCTTTTTTTTGAACATAAGTCTTCTCATACTGCTTATTTCCATTTCTATCTAATTTTGCTTCACCTTTTTTATGTTTTAAAACTGCATTAGGATGATCTTCGGTACAGCGCTTTTTACTGTTAAAATCCTGATAATATGTATCGTTATACTTAATCAGCTTTTTATCAGGTTTGCAAAAGGTTGCACGTGTAAACATTAGAAACTCTATATATTCTCCATGTCCTTTTTCTAAAAATTTATAACAGTAGGGGATGATTTTATATCTTGGATCAAAGTTGACTGCAAACTTTTTTGCAAATTCATGTTTTTCTTTTAAAGTTAATTTTTTGGGTATCATAATGTTTACAACATGAGCAAATATATTTTTATAATTACGTCTGTTTTCAGTATTTTTATACTTGTACAAATGACTTTCTTTGTATTCAACTAATCGTACAATATGTTTTTGATAATTAATCTTATTAGAATATATTTCTTGAATCCCGCTATTTCTAAGCCATTCCCATACTTCCGTTTTACTGTTTAATGTTTTATATTCTGCAAAATCATTATAATTAATCATTGTTACTTCCTTTACCTCTATTAAATTGACATCTAAGCTCCGCTTAGATGTTTTTTTTTAGATTTATCAAATAAAAATCTAAAAAAATGTGATTTTAAGCCATTTTTTAAGCCTTTAAAATTTTGTATTTGTTTATCAGAAAATGACTATATTTTTCTTGAATAGTTCCGTTTACAATTATTCTGCTGGAACGGTACTCACCAGTAACAATAACAAGATCACCATCTTTTGCTTCTTTGTAAAATCGCTCAGCTTTTTTTCCGTAAAGAGAACAGTCTAGAAGATCGTATATATCATTTTCATCCCGTTTTATTTTTAAAATAAAATCTAAAAATGGTGTATTAGATTTTTCTTTTATTCCATATTTCATATCAAAAATAACTCCACATAGTTGATTTGTATTAAACATAATCTATCCAAAGGAGCGATTATAAATCACTCCTGATTCCTTTCTTTTGTAATAATTTAACAATCTCTATGCATTTATCTGCCATATTGTCTATATCTTTGTACTTGCTTTCGTTTCTTAAATAACAGTCTGTTATTATCTCATTTATTATGTATGTATAAGTAGCACAGCTTATTTTCATCAGCACAACTACTGCTGTTTCAATATCTATATATGATGCAATATTAACTGTTTTATAATAACTTTCATTGTTTGACTGCCACGAAATTTTAATTCGTCCTAATTTATAAAAGCATTCAATTATCAGTTTAGATCCACTGTACATATTGAATTCTGTTTTCAATGGGTCATTTCCTTTACAGTGAGTAATAGCTAAAAGATTGTCCTTCAATAAAATGATATGATTATCATTAATCTCTTTAATTTCAGTTTTTTTATTTGTCTTATCATTTTTTTCTAGCTCATTAATTGTTTTCTTTATAAAATTAGAAGGTATTTCCTCAGTTAAGGTAGCTTTCTTTTCCACAGTTTCTATTACTTCGTCTTTAAAATCACTAGTAGCTATCATATAAGCTCCCTGAAGATTTATTTTTTTATTAAGAAACATTTCTGTGACACGATCATCATTTTTGATAATCGACATTAACTGCTGTACAGCTGTTGCGGACATGCCTAAATCATTCGCTATTAACTGTTTTGTAGGAATTCCTTTATTTTCAGGAAGATCTCTTATTACAGGAATTACCTTTTCAAGATAAAGTTTTACTTCACGACATTTATCCTGAACAGTACGTTCTTTCTGCGTGGCATTATCACGCATTAGAGAACGTAATGAGCTGGCTTCATCATCAAAACTCGTTATATAACACTCTATTTCTTCATATCCTGCTATTTGTTCCTGATTAATCAACTGGTAAGCATAATATCTGCTATGCCCTTTATTGATTACATATCCATCTTCAGTATCCTCAACTACAATAGGGTTATTTAATCCCTCGTCTAAAATACTGGCTTTGATTGCAATTATTTTTTCTAAATGCTCATCTTTAATGTAAGGATTATTTTTGTTTGGTTTAATCAGATCCAAAGGAAGTTTAATAACCTCTCTTGGATCGATACTGTTCATTATGTCAAACGCCATTATTCATCACCCCCAAACAGTTCTTTAGCAAGTGATAAATATTCATCAGCCAGCTTCGATCTCTTGCTTCCTTTAAACATGGAAAAATGCTTATCATGTACATTTGAGTTTGAATTGTCTACTACAGCAGTTTGATTTCTTAGCACAACAGAAAATCTATGATTTCCAGACAGATTATTAAACACTTTGGCTAATTTATTCCCATCTAATCTGTTCAATTCATTTATAAATTCTTTATGTAGTTTAATATTTCGATTAGCCATAGTAATAAGAATTCTAAAATTTATTTTAGGATTATCCATCATAGATGCCTGATTAATAAAATCTATCGTTTGCATAGTTCCTGATACACTTTGAAATTCAGGCTGTAGGGGAATTATGCATTCGTCAGAAGCATTTAATACGTTGCTAAGTATATTATCCGTAGCAGGGGCGCAGTCAAATATAATTAAGTCATACTTATCTCTCATCGGTTCAACTACAAGCCTTAATAAATAATTGGCTGATGAAGAAATAAATCTTTTCGCTGTATTTAACTGAACGTCAGCGGTAATAATATCAAGATTTTCATAATCAGTTTTTTGTACAGCATCTTCAACCTTAGCCTTTCTCATCAGAATATGAGAAATATTAATAGTTTGATTATCAATTTCATTTGGATCATAATTGATCATATAATCAACTAGTCCTTTACCATCATGAACGTTATTTTGATTAATAAACATTTTTGATGTATTTCCCTGTTGATCAAGATCAACCAGAAGTGTTTTTAATCCAAAATCTTGTGATGCGATAATACCTAGTGTCTCGGCAGTAGTAGATTTACCTACACCGCCTTTTTGATTTGTGATTGCTAATACTTTAGCTTTCTTTGTTTGATTCATTTTATTTCCTCCATTTTCGACCAAACCTACGATTTGGCATATTTTGAGGAACTATATATTATAAAAACGAAAAAACGAGAGTTTCTATAGAGAAACTCTCGTTACACGTAATCTTTAATTTTTATGTAATTAATCAAAAAGTTCGACTAAATACATTATGGAGCGGGTGATGGGAATCGAACCCACGTAGTCAGCTTGGAAGGCTGAAGTTC
>CANPIH010000041.1 GCA_947574085.1 uncultured Mycoplasmatota bacterium
TTTGTTATATCTTTTAATCGAACCCATCTCCAATTCTCTGGTATTTCATAGGGTATATCTTCAAGAATACTTTCTACATCTATTGGTTTTAGGTTTTTATCATTTGTAACAAGTTCTCCATGGATTGCTTTTTCTAATAAGATTTCTTTTAATTGTACATTCATTTATTCTTCCTCTTGTTTTTATTTTATCATTTTTGAACAATTTAATAAAAAAAATATTTATAATAAATATAAATATGAAAAAAATTTTATATAAGTGTTAAATTGACTTTTTCTTTTTCTTTATCAATCTTATCCACATGACATGTTATTATATCTCCTACATGTATAACATTTAAAGGATTACTCACGTAATCTTTACTAAGTTTTGAAATGTGAATAAGTCCATCGTTATGAAGACCAATGTCTACAAACGCTCCAAAAGACACAACATTACGAACAGTTCCTGTCAGTTCCATTCCTACACTTAAATCGTCAATTGTTAAAACATCACTTTTTAATAAAACATCTTCTAAAGAATCTCTTGGATCAAGCCCTGGTGTAATAAGTTCTTTTACGATATCTTCAATGGTGTATATATCGGTGTTTAATTTTTTGCTTAATTCTTCAATATCCACAGTTTTTAAATCTGTAATAAATTTCTCATCTTTGTTTTTTAAATCCAAGTTTAAATGTTTTAAAATGGCTTCTGCAATTTGATAGCTTTCAGGATGTATTTTGGTTTTATCAAAAAGATTTTCGCCGTCTGGAATACGTAAAAAACCAATACATTGTTCATACACTTTTTCACTAATTCCAGAAATTGTTTTTATTTCTTCCCTATTTTTAAAACTATGTGCTTTTTTAAATTTTTGAATTCCATCAATACATCTTTTATTTAAACCAGAAATATATTTTAAAATACTGTCACTTGCTGTATTGATATTAACTCCTACTTCATTAACAATTTTTGAAACAGTGAAGTCTAAAGCATCTGATAAATTGTTTTGATTCACATCGTGTTGGTATTCTCCTACCCCAATACTTTTTGGGTCTATTTTTACTAGTTCGGAAAGTGGATCTTGAACTCTTCTTCCTATTGAAATTGCACTTCTTTTTTCCACTGTTAAATCTGGAAATTCATTAATTGCTAATTTACTTGCTGAATAAACACTGGCTCCGGCTTCGCTTACTATATTGTATTTTACATTAAGTCCTTGTATAGCTTCTGCAACAAAAAATTCACTTTCCCGAGAAGCAGTTCCATTACCAATTGCAATAATATCTACATTGTATTTGATAATTAAATCTCTTAATATTTTTGTACCTTCTTCTTTTTTATTGTGAGGTTCATGGGGATAAATAGTTGCAATTTCTAAAACTTCACCATAAGGATTTAAAACTGCTAATTTACATCCAGTACGAAAAGCTGGATCAAAGCCAATGACCGTTTTGTTTTTAACGGGCTTAGTCATTAATAATTTTTCTAAATTGTCTTTAAAAGTTACAATAGCTTCTTCACTAGCTTTATCCGTTAACATAGCTCTTATTTCTCTTTCAATACTTGGTAGTATCAAACGTTTTAAGGCATCTAAAATTGCATCTTCCACAATAGATACAACAAAAGATTCTTTATTTTTAATCACTTTTTCTTTATAGTTATCCACAATCTTTTCATTATCAAAATCCAAATCAATAGATAGAATACCTTCTTTTTCTCCACGATTCATAGCAAGAGTTCTATAATGCTTTAAGTATTTAATACGATCTTGAAATTCGTAATACATTTCATAAAGTTTTTTATCATCTTCACTATTTTTTTTCTTTTTACTTGTCAAGAATCCTGTATTAAAAATAAAATTTCGAGTCCATTTACGATAGTAAGCATTATCACTTATCCACTCACTAATAATATAGGATGCGTTTTTAATTGCTTCATCGGTATTCATATTAAAACCGCTGGCTAAACTTTCTATATTTCCATTTATAGGAAAGGCCATAATTTTTTTGGCTAAAGGTTCGAGTCCAAGCTTAATTGCTTCCGTAGCTTTTGTTTTTTTCTTTTCTTTAAAAGGACGATACAAATCTTCTACATCAATTAATTTTTCGCAAGCCCTTATATTTCTTTCTAGTTCTTCTGTTAATAAGTCTTTTTCAGCAATCAATCGAATTACATCTTCTTTTCTTTTTTCTAGATTGCATAAATATTTGTATCTTTCTTCAATAGTTGCAATTTGTTCTTCGTCTAAAGCTCCAGTTGCTTCTTTACGATATCTTGCAATAAAGGGAATGGTACAATCTTCACTTAAGAGTTTTAATACCGCATCTACTTGATTTTCTTTAATATTTAAATTGTTTGCTAATTCTTTTATTATATTCATATAACTGACCTCTTTTCAAAAAATAAGATATAGAAGTTTTTCTATATCTTTTTATTTCTTCCTAAATAGCTTTTAAATAAATTTTTCCACTTAGTGTCTTGCCCATATCTTCTGCTTGATCTTCTTCTGTATTTTTATATATAATCGTTAAAGTATAAGATTTTGTTTCTCCACTTTGAATAGATAGAGCGTTACTAAGATCATTGTTTAAAGCACTCTGTGGAAAAATTCCTTCCTTTACAATGTTATCATTTTCTTTTAAAACAAAACGTATATCTTCAAATTTTGTGAACGTATTGGTTAAATCTTCTACTACAATTTTGAATTGAACAGTACCTCCCGTATTTTCAATAGAAAAATTTTTATCAAATTGATCCCCAGGAATCATATTTTCGATAGAAATAGTTTCTGTGTCAATAAATTTAGTATTTAATTTTGCTGTAGAGGCTTCTAATTTATTATCTCCTTTATTTTCAATATTTGCTGTATAAAAAGCAAAACTTACAGAAGATATTGCAACTACAAATATTAAAATACCTATTATAGATATAAAAATTGAAAATTTTTTATTTGTCATTTTACCACCTATTTTCCTATATTTATTATCTATTATAATTTATTTTTTGTCAAATCATTTTAAAAAAAAATTAGTCTATTTCTAAACTAATTCTATTCTTACTTGTAATGCGTCATCGCCGATTCTTTCTTTTAATTTAATAATTCTTGTATATCCGCCACTACGATTTTCATATCTTTTTGCAAGTTCATTAAATACTTTATCAACGCAATTTTTATTATTATAAACAAAAGCAAGTGCTTTTCTACGAGATACTAAAGTACCACGTTTTCCATAAGTAATCATTTTATCTACAAATTTTCTTACTTCTTTTGCCTTTGCTTCTGTTGTCGTAATACCCTCATTCATAATAACTTCAACAGTAAGTCCTGCAAAAACACTATGTCTTTGTCTTGTTTCTCTTCCTATTTTTCTATATGCCATGATTTACCTCCTTTACTCGTGGAACTTAAGTCCCATTTCAACAACTTTGTCTAAAACTTCTTTTAATGATTTTTTTCCTAAGTTACGTATCTTTGTAACTTCAACTTCTCTTTTTGAAATTAAATCTTGAACTGTATGAATACCAGCTCTTTTTAAACAATTATACGCTCTTACAGAAAACTCAATCTCTTCAATTGGAGTTTCTAAAGTCTTAGTGATTGTATCTACTTTCTTTTCTGCCATTAATCCAGAAATATCACTAATTGAATTTAAATCCGCAACTATATTAAAATGTTCAATTAATATTTTTGCAGATAATGCCATTGCTTCTTCTGGAGTCACGCTTCCATTGGTATTAATTTTCATAGTTAGTTTATCGTAATTTTCATTATGCCCAACACGTGCATTTTCAACTTCATAAGCCACTTTTTCAACAGGGGAATATAAAGAATCAATTGCAATCACTCCCACTTTTTTACTGTCAAATAATGATTGATTTTCTTTTGAATCCACATATCCTTTGCCAGTAGAAACAGTCAATTCCATATCGATTTTTCCACCTTCAACAAGATTACAAATAACTAAGTCTTTATTAACAATCTCTAAATCAGCGTCAACTTCTATATCACCAGCAAGTACAGGTCCTGGTGTAGATTTTGATAAATGAATCACCTTATTTTCTTCAGTATGATTTTTTAAAACAACACTTTTAAGAGCCAAAATAATACTAGTTACGTCTTCATACACACCTTCTATTTTTTGAAACTCATGAAGAACTCCAGCAATTTTAACACTTGTAATAGCACATCCTGGCAAACTTGATAACATAACTCTTCTAAGAGCATTACCAATTGTTGTTCCAAAACCTCTTTCTAAAGGTTCAAGAGTGAATTCTCCATAATGAGAATCTGTTGCATATTCTGTTATTTTGTATTCTGGTTTTTCAAATTTAATCATTTCTACATTTTCCTTTCAACCATTAATTTCTAGGACGTTTTGGTGGACGACAACCATTATGAGGAACAGGAGTTCTATCATTGATACTAACAACTTCTAATCCTGCAGCTTGTAAAGAACGTATTGCAGTATCTTTACCAGATCCAAGCCCCATAACTTCAACATCAACTTTAATAACCCCAGCGTTATCATGTGCAGATTTTGCAGCAGCCTCTGCAGCCATTCCAGCAGCGTATGGAGTTTTCTTTTTACTTCCCTTATAGCCAATAGTTCCGCTAGATGCCCAACTGATTACATTCCCATCTTTTTCTGCAATCGTTACAATTGTATTATTATATGTACATTGAATATGACAAACGGCTTCGGGAATATTTTTCTTAACTTTTCTTTTTCTTCTGTTATATGCCATGATTTACCTCCTATTTACCTACTTTTTTCTTATTTGCTACAACTTTACCTTTACCTTTACGAGTACGAGCATTTCTACTTGTTCTTTGCCCTCTTACTGGTAATCCTTTTTTATGACGAACACCTTGGTAGCAATTAATTTCCATTTTATTTTTGATAGACATTTGAACGTCACGACGAAGATCTCCCTCTACATCGTATTTGTCTACTTCTTTACGTAATGTAGCAATTTCCTCATCCGTTAAATCTTTTATTTTTTTCTCTGGATCTACTTTTGCTCCTGCACAAATAGTTTTTGCAAGGCTTCTGCCAATACCATAAATAGCCGTTAGTCCAATACAAACGTGTTTTTCGTTTGGTAACTCAATATTTTTAATTCTTGCCATATAATCCTCCTACTTTCCTTGTGTTTGTTTGTGTTTTGGATTTTCACAAATAATCATATTTTTTCCTTTTCTTTTTATTTTTTTGCATTTGTTGCATATTGGTTTTACTGATGGTCTTTTTTTCATCTAAATCTTTACCTCCATTATCTTTTATTCCATATTATGCGCCCACGTGTTAAATCGTAAGGCGAAAGTTCAATCACTACTGTATCGCCTGGTAGAATACGTATTGTATTAACGCGCATTTTACCAGAAACGTAGGCCTCTACAGTATGTCCATTTGAAAGTTCAACAATATAATCTCCGCCTTTTACAACATCAATTACTTTACCTTCTACTTCAATTTTATCACTTTTTTGTGAATTGTTTTTTACATTTGAAGTATTGTTCTTTTTTTTACTTTGTATATTTTTTTTCGCCATATTTATTCTCCTGTTAATATTTCATAGCCATCATCTGTCACTAAAACTGTATGTTCAAAATGAGCTGATGGACTTTCATCTTCTGTCACAATTACCCAATCGTCTTGATCGGTTAAGCAAACTTCTTTTTTTCCTAATGTAAGCATTGGTTCTATTGCAATCGTCATCCCAGATTTTAAAGTTACTCCAACTCCACTTGGACCATAATTTGGTATTTCGGGATCTTCGTGCATATCAGTACCAATCCCATGACCTACTAAGTCTTCTACAACACTTAAACCCTTACTATGAGCAAATTCTTCAATGGCATGACTTATGTCTCCTATTTTAGCACCACTTTTTACTTTACTCAAGCCAATTTTTAATGCTTCTTGTGTATTTTCTACTAAAGATTTTACTTCTTCGGAAACAGCCCCTACAATATAAGTTCGAGCAGAATCTGATTCATATCCTTTATATCTTACACAAAAGTCTATCGACACAATATCACCGTTTTTGATTTTTCTTTTTCCTGGAATTCCATGTACAACCTCATCATTAATAGAAATACAAATGCTTTTTGGAAATCCTTCATATCCTAAGCAAGATGGAATACACTCATTCTTTATAATAAAATCATGGGCAATTTGATCCAACTCTTCAGTTTTGATTCCAGGTTTTATATATTTTTTTAATTCTTCATGTGTTAAATAATTAATATGTCCAGCATATCGCATAAAATCAATTTCACGTTTACTTTTAATACTAACCATTTATTCACTCCCTAAAAAATATTCTATTTTATTTAAAATTTCATTATTTGCTAAATTTCCGTCAATTATTTTTAACAAATTTTTCGCTTGATAGTAAGAAATAAGTGGTTCAGTTTCTTGTAAATAAATTTGATAGCGACTTTTAAAAGTATCTATAGTATCATCTTCTCGCAACATTAGATTTTCTCCACAAAAATCGCATCTATTTTCTATTTTTGGTTTAAATTCATCAAAATAGATATTATAACTTGCACCACATTTACAAATTCTTCTACCAGTAACTCTTTTAATTAATTGTTCTTCTTTGATTTGAATGTTGATAACAATATAATTATCCACTCCAAGTTTTGAAAACAAATCGGTTAAAAATTCCGCTTGTTTTATAGTTCTTGGCATACCATCCAAGACGAACAGCTGAGGTTGGATTTGAATCAATTCTTTTTGAAATAACGGAAGAATAATCGCATCTCCAATAAATTGACCAGTTTGCATAAGTTGTTTCACTTGCAAACCTGTTTCAGAACCACTTGCCACAACTTTTCTTAAAATATCTCCTGTAGATATATGTTGAAATCCTAATTTCTTTTCTAAATATTTACTAATGGTTCCTTTTCCAGTAGCTGGGGGAGCGATTAAGATGAGATTTCTCATCTCGCACGTCTCCTCTTTTTATAACTTCTAGTTATAAGTCCACTTTCCATTTGTTTATAAGTTTCTATCGCAACTCCAACAACAATTAATATTCCAGTTCCACCAATCGTTACCGAAGAAGGTAAACTTGAAATATTACCCATTAAAATAGGAAGTCCAGATAAAATAACTAAAAACATAGAACCCACTATAGTTAACTTTCCTATTGAATTGCTTATGTGTTTTGAAGTATCAGAGCCAGGTCTTACTCCAGGAATATATCCTCCACGTTTATTTAAATCTTTACTCATTTCTTCTGGATTCATCATCATAAATGTATAAACATATCCAAAAAAGAAAATTAAAAGAACATAAAGTAAAAATCCTGTTGGAGTTGTATATACAATATATTTATTAATAAAATCCAAAGCTCCATTGTTCTTTAAAAGACCAGCTATTGTAGAAGGAATTGTAAGTACGATGGAAGCAAAAATTACAGGAATTACACCAGCACTATTAATCTTAATTGGCAAAAAAGAACTTTGAGAGCCATATGCGCTGGATGTATGATTAGCATATTGGATTGGAATTCTTCTCTCCGCAATCGTTACCCAAATTATACCAACAAGAACCAATAAGTAAATGACTAAAAATAAGACAAATAATCCTATTCCTAAAGCCAAATTATAAGTTCCAGCAGTAATAAATGTCTGAAACGCTCCACTAAATATTCCTGGCATACTTTGAATAATACCAGCCATAATAAGCAAAGAAGATCCATTTCCAATACCTTTCATCGTTATTTGATCTCCTAACCACAACAGAAAAGAAGTACCTGCTGTCATGACTAAAGAAGTTTTAAGCATAACCATAACATCATTTGTATTTAAATAAAATATAGATATCACATAGGCTTGAACAAAAGCAAATATCACTGCCAAATAACGATTTATTTTATTAATCTTTTGGCGTCCAACGTATCCTTGTTCTTTCAACTCTTTAAAATAAGGAATAATATCCATTTGCAATAACTGTGTGATAATTGATGCTGTTATGTAAGGGCTTACTCCTAATGCAAATATAGAAAAACTTCTTAATCCTCCACCACTCATTAAATTGAATATTTCTAAAAAACCTAATTCCTCATAAAGAACACTTGCCCAAGGAATTGTAATTCCAGTTCCTAAGCAAAATATTCCTAATGCAAAAAGAGTAAAATAAATTCGTTTTCGTAAGTCTTTATTTTCTTTAGCAAATAATTTTGCAAAAAGGCGAATCATTAAATCACCTCAGTTTTGCCACCAGCGGCTTCTATTGCAGTGATAGCTGTGCTAGAAAAACGATTTGCTTTTACTGTTAATTTTTTTTCTAACTTACCATTAGCTAAAACTTTAATCCCGCTTAATTGTTTTTTTATAATTCCTCTTTCTTTTAAGATTTCAGGACTCACTTCATCCCCATCATTAAAATAAGTATTTAAATCACTTAAATTAATACATGCGTATTTAGTTTCAAATCTCTTGTTATTGAATCCTCTTTTTGGCAATCTTCTATATAACGGAGATTGACCACCTTGAAACCAAACAGAAATACTTGCACCACTTCTAGATTTTTGTCCTTTTTGACCATGCGTAGCAGTTTTTCCCATTCCAGAGCCTGGTCCACGTCCGACAATTTTTTTGGTTTTGATTTCTTTAGATTTTGGTAAATTTTCTAATTTCATACTACAACTCCTCTACTTTCTTACCGCGAAGAGCAGCTATTTTTGCTGGTGTTCTTTCACTTTTTAATGCTTCTAAAGTTGCCTTAGCAACATTAATTTTAGTATTTGAGCCTAACGATTTTGAGATAACATCTTTAATTCCAGCAAGTTCTAGTACACTACGAGCAGCACCACCAGCAATAACACCTGTACCTTTTACAGCTGGTTTTATCAATACATTTGCTCTTCCAACTTTTCCTGTTGCTTCATGAGGGATTGTTCTACCATCTATAATTGCTACTTTCGTAACATTTTTATTAGCCATCATGCTTGCTTTGGCAATCGCAGCAGGAACTTCATTCGCTTTTCCTGTTCCAATACCAACAAGTCCTTTTCTATTTCCAACAACTACAGTTGCAGAGAATCTAAAATGTCTACCACCTTTTGTAACTTTGGTTACACGGCCAATAGAAATTACTTTTTCTTCTAATAATTTTTTTCTGTCTTTGCTTTCTCTAGAAAAACGTTTTTCATTTGTTTTTGCATTATTATTTTCTTTTTCCATGATAACCTCCTAGAATTCCAATCCATTTTCACGAGCTGCTTCTGCTAAAGCTTTTACTCGACCATGATATAGGTTTCCACCTCTATCAAAAACTACGGTATTGATTTTTGCTTTCTTGCATTTTTCAGCAATATCTTTTCCAACAGCTATTGCTGCTTCCATATTGCCACCATTTTTCAATTTTAAAGCACTAGAGGAAGAGGAAACCAAAGTTTTGCCTACAGTATCATCAATTACTTGTACATAAATACCATTATTGGATCTATATACATTTAATCTTGGACGTTCATTTGTTCCACTTAAATGCTCTCTTATACGTTTATGTCTACGTAAACGTACATCATTTTTTGATTCTTTCTTTATCATACTATCCCTCCACTATGCTGCTTTCTTACCTTCTTTACGACGTACATACTCACCTTTATAACGAATACCTTTACCCTTATAAGGCTCTGGTTCACGAATTTTTCTTATATTCGCCGCAAATTCAGTTACTTTTTGTTTATCTATACCACTTAATGTAATTTCTGTATTATTTACCAACTCTGCTTTAATTCCATCTGGAATCATTACTTCAACTGGATGTGAGTAACCAGCATTTACTACAATTTTATTTCCTTGAACATTAAATTTATATCCTACACCAACAGCTTCTAAACCTTTAGAAAATCCTTCACTTACTCCGATAATCATGTTATTTATTAGAGAATTTGTAGTTCCTTGCATTACATTTGCACGAGAACTATTGTCAACAACTTTTGTAGTAAGAATATTTTCATTTACTTCTACCTTTACTAAATTAGAAGCAACTAAGAATAATTCTCCTTTAGCACCTTTAACAGAAATTTTATTATTATCTATAGTTACAGTAACCCCATCAGGTATTTGTAACTCTCTATTTCCAATTCTACTCATAGGTTTTTTCCTTACCAAATATAGGCAAGTACTTCGCCTCCTAATCTAGAATTTCTTGCTTCTTTATCTGTCATAAGTCCTTTACTTGTTGAAATAATTGCAATTCCAAGTCCATTTAATACACGAGGAATTTCATCAGCCTTAGCGTATACACGAAGTCCAGATTTACTGATTCTTTTTAGACCTGTAATAACTCTTTCTTTCTTTTCACCGTATTTTAAGGTTATAGTTAATTTGTCTCCAGTACTATTTTTTTCATAATTGTATTCTGAAATGTAACCTTCTTTCTTAAGAATTTCAGAAATCCCTAAAGTCATTTTTGTACCAATAACTTCAACAGTATCATATTTCAATTGATTTGCATTACGTATTCTTGTAAGCATATCTGCTATTTTATCTTGTACCATTCAAAATTCCTCCTTTCCTACCAACTTGATTTCTTTACGCCAGGTATTTGACCCTTATTTGCTAATTCTCTAAAACAGATACGACATAATTTGTATTTACGAAGTACACCATGAGGACGTCCACATCTTTC
>CANPIH010000042.1 GCA_947574085.1 uncultured Mycoplasmatota bacterium
TAATTAATAGAAAACCCATAGAAAAAATCTATGGGTTTGTCTACATTCTGAAAAATAATAAATTTTCATAATTTATTATTTTTCTTTTAATAATCTTTTCTCAAGTAAATTCATAAATTCATATAAAATAAAAGATATAAAAATTAGAATAATAATTCCACTCATCACAATATTCAAATTGAATACTTGTGTTCCATAGATGATAAGGTAGCCAATACCTTTTTTACTAACTAAAAATTCACCCGTTATTACGCCAATTAAACTCATAGATATATTAATTTTTAATGAAGAAATAATTGTTTGATAAGAAGCTGGAATTACAGCAGTAGTAAGGATTTGTAGTTTACTTGCTTTAAAAGATTTTAATAATTTTATTTTGTACGTATCTGTATTTAAAAAACCATTATAAATTGTAATTATACTAATAATTAAATTAATAAACAATGCCATTACAATAATTGATTTTGCATTTGCTCCTGTCCAAATAATAATGATAGGGCCTAAAGCTACTTTGGGTAAGGAGTTTAACATAGTTAAAAATGGATCTATAATTTTAGCAAGCGTTTTGAATTCATATAATAATATAGCAATTACAAATCCTAAAGTAATTCCTAAGCTAAAGGCAACTAATGTCTCAAATAAAGTAGTAAGAATATGTGAGAAAAGTTGATAATTTTGATGTAAGGAAAGAATTGTTTCTACAATTTTTTTAGGACTTGAAAAGATAAAAGGGTTGATTATTTTTTTATCTGATAAAACTTGCCAAGTAAATAGAAAAAGAAAAACAATTAAGAATTGAAGAGAAACAATTAAAAGTTTGTTCTTTTTTATTTTACTTAAAAATTTTTTTTGTTCATTAGACATTAATATCTAAGTCCTTCCAAATTTTATCATAATATTCCATAAAACGTTTATCTTTTCTATTATGAATTGGATCTTTTTTATTTTCAAGTTCTATTTTATAAATTTTTTTAATATTACTAGGTCTTTTGGATAAAACATACACTTTATCAGACATAGAAACTGCCTCTGAAATATCATGTGTAACCATAATAGCAGTTTGCCCTTCATTTTTTATTATTTCATACACATCATTACTAATGGCAAGACGGCTTTGATAATCAAGTGCATTAAATGGTTCATCTAAAAGCAAAATATCTGGTTTTAATGCTAAGGTACGGATAAGTGCTATTCTTTGCTTCATTCCACCAGATAGACAAGTTGGATATTTGTTTTTAAATTCATATAAATTATATTTTTTTAATAAATTTAAAACATAATTTTCATTTTCTTTTGTAATATTTTTTTCAATTTTTAATCCAAGTAAACAGTTTTCATATATAGTTAGCCACGGAAACAAACAATCACTTTGAAACATATAACCAATTTTAGGATTTTCCTTAGTAAATTTTATTTCTCCTTTGCTTTGTATATCCAAACCAGCTATAATGTTTAGAAGGGTTGATTTTCCGCATCCAGAAGAACCAACCAATGAAATAAAATCCCCTTCTAACACGTCCATACTAATATTTTGAATACTTAAAATTTCTCCTTCTTTTGTATGATACATTTTGGATAAATTTTTAATTTCTAATATTTTATTCATTAAAAGTATTATTTACTAATTCATTAAATGGAACATAAGAATCCAATAATTTAGCATCCATCATAATATCTTCTAAATTTTTATAGCTTTCTTCAGTAATAAATGGTGTAGATAGCCAAGAATCGTATTTTTTATAGTTATCCACAATTTTGGTTAAATCACTTAATGAAATATCTGGAAATTGTGGAAGTATTGTTTTAGCAATTTCTTCAGATGAATGATTGCTTACATATTCTAATCCTTTTTTGATTGCATCGGTAAAATTTTGGATTGTTTCAATATTATTATTTAAATAACTTTTTCTTGCGTAAAAGGCAGTGTATGGTACTTCCCCAGAAAAAGCTCCAACATTTCCGACAATATATCCTAAACCTTCTTTTTCGAGTTTTGTGGCATTTGGTTCGAAAAGATTTACAAAATCACCCATTCCAGCAACAAACGAACCAGATAATGATGCAAAATCTACGCTTGTATTCATTTGTATGTCTTTTTCACTTACATTTTCATTTTTTAAAGCATTTTGGAAATTAAGCACTGGCATTCCACCTAATCTTCCAGCCAAGATTTCTTTTCCTTTTAAATCATTTAATGTAAAGTTTTCTATTTTGTTTCTAGAAACTATAAACTGTCCATCTCTTTTCGTAAGTCCAGCGAATGTTACTAAGTAATCTTCTTCTCCACCTTTGTAAACATATATAGCACTTTCAGGCCCAGCAAAACCAATTTGTACATCATTTGATAGTACTGCTGATGCTACTTTGTCAGCACCACTAGTTAATATTAACTCTACATCGATCCCATTTTCTTTAAAATATCCATTTTCTATAGCGACATACATAGGAGCATAAAATGCACTATGAGTTACTTCAGCAAGTTTGATAGTTGTTAAATTATCATTCTTTTTGTTTGTAAATTTAGTAGCAGTAACTACGATAATTAAAATAATAAGTAAACCAAGTACCACTCCTAAAATTTTTCTTTTCAATTTAAATTCCTCCTTTTTAAATTCTGATGTATTATATTCTAAACTTTTTAAATGTGTTAAATTGTCTTTATTATGTTATACTATTTATAGATTTTAGGTGGTTTTATGGAATACGTAAAAACAAGAACAATTATGACAAAAAGCAATCAAGGAAATCTTTGGTTTGGAATTGATTATCATATGAATTTGTATAGAGGATGTTCTTATGGATGCATTTATTGCGATTCCAGAAGTGATTCTTATCATATAAAAGACTTTGATAAAATAAAAAGTAAAGAAAATGCATTACAAATTTTAGAAGAAGAATTAGCAAGTAAAAGTTTAAAAGGGGTTGTCAGTTTTGGAACTTTATCAGATCCCTATAATGAATTAGAAAAAGACTATAAAATTACTCGAGAAGCTCTAACATTAATAAAAAAATATGGTTTTGGCGTGTCAATTGATACAAAGAGTGATTTAATTTTACGAGATATAGACTTATTAAAAGAAATTGCACAAAACAATAGCGTGATTATAAAAATAAGTATTACTACTTATGAAGATGAATTAGCAAAATTTTTAGAGCCAAATGTTATTTCATCTACTAAGCGATTTGAAGTGTTAAAAAAATTACGTGAAAACGATATATATGCTGGAGTACTAATGACACCTGTATTGCCATTTGTTACGGATAGTGTGGACAATATAAAACAAATGGTACGTATTTCTCACGAAAATAGAGCAAATTTTATTTATACAAAAATGGGAGTAACTTTAAAAAGCAATGTACATGATTACTATTACGAACGGATTGAAAAATTGTATAAGGGTCTTTCTAAGGATTATAAAACTTTATATGGGAATAATATAATTTGTAGCCCATTAAAATACTCTGATTTATTAGAAATTTTTGTTAAAGAATGCAATCAGCATCATTTACTTTGTGATATGGGTGAAATTATAAAAGACTATAAAAAGAAAATTCCCTTAAAAGAGCAGATTAGTTTATTTTAATAATTTACCATATTCTTCCTAGGTAATCTTTTTTTGACTGTTCATACTAATAACGGAGGTGTTACTATGACAGAAAAAGAACTGTTGTATGTAGAAGATGCAATCAATCATGAAATCTATATGATAAAAGCTATTAAAGAAGCTGAAGAGTGTTTAATGGATGAGAATTTAAAAAAAACTGTAAAAAAATTAGTACATAAGCATGAAAGCATTTTAAATATGTTTATGGAATTACTTTAAGGAGGATAAAAGATATGGGAGACAAATTTATTATGGAAAACTTAATGTATGGAAGTAAAGTTGTTGGCGATTTGTATTTGCACGGATTTATTGAAGCGACTAATAATAATGTATTTGTAACATTTACAAAAGCGTTACAAGATACAGCTAAAATGCACCAAGATATCTTTAAAGCAATGGAAAAATCAGGAATGTATACTACAAAAAATGTAGAAGAAAGCAAAATAAAAAAATTAAAAGAAAAATTAGAACGCATGTGTAAAGCAAGTAATTTAAAAAAAGAAGATTAATTTAGAAATTTTATACTAAAAATATAGTAATTTGCTAATTATCTTTCTATAAGTTCTTAAATATCGGTATAACCTTTATTTAGTAAATTCGTAATAAAATAGTTTTGCAACTTATAACTTATAAATAAAGACATTTTAGCAATACTTAATATTTTTTTATTTAAAAAAATATACATAAAAAAATTGAACTTGTTCATAAAAAAGTAGACAGAAAAAAGAAATTATTTGAATCCCGATAGAGTTCTATACTCGATCGGGGTTTTATAATTTATAGCTGGGTCTTAAATAATTATGATCATATATATTTGCATTTATATATTCTTCAACAGTATCATAATCATCTTAATTAAAATCTATGTACATCTCTTTCTTTAACCAACCACTCTTGGATTCAATTATTGGATTATCTGTTGGAGTTCCTATTCTCGACATAGACCTTTTTATGTGCATTGTTAAATGCCATTGAGGAATATACCGTGCCTTGATCACTGTGAAAAATTGTTTCTTGGCTTCGTTATCCTCTTTTTATTTTGCTTTGAACATTCTTATGTTTTAACATACTAGCTCCATGATAAAATGTTCTTGCATCTGAACCAATTATAGAGTCATCAAATGAATCTACATAGTAAGTCCCATCATATCTTTTACTATTTTTGATTTTTTCGTCTTTAGAATAATAACTATTCTTTCCTCCTTTATGTCTTCTCATTTTTCCATCTCTTTTATATCATTAACAAAAAATGTATGCTTTTTATTTTGAGATAAAGAATTAAAAAAGAACTAAGAATAGAAAATATAAAATCAAGAATGCAGACCAAAATTGTAAAAATATATAGCAATGGGATTTTAAATTTAGAAAAACAGTAAATCTTTTAAATATTAAGTTTTGCTATTATTTTTTAATGTCTATTTTTTGTTGATAACTCCAATTATTTTATAGTAAATTAATAGCTTTTGTAATAAATATCTTTAAAAAGTGAGTAAAAAATTGTATAATAATAAAAGTAAGGAGAAGAAGTGGATGAAAAAAATAAAATATTTTTTATTTGTTTTGACTGTAGTTGCATTATTACCGCTAGGAGTTTTTGCAAAAGAAAAAGTAAATGTTTATTTATTTAAAAGAGAAGGTTGTGGATTTTGTGCCAACGCACTAACTTTTTTTAACAATTTATCTAATGATGAAGAATATAAAAATTATTTTAATTTAGTAACAAAAGAAGTTTCAAATAGTAAAATAAATAGTGAATTGTTGGAGAGTGTAGGAGACTATTTTGGAGTCAATGTTCAAGGAGTTCCTTTTATAGTAATTGGCGAAGAACATTTTGAAGGTTATTCCAATACTTTTGATGATCAAATTAAAGAAGCTATAAAAAAAGCTTATGAAAACGAAATTAAAGATGTAGTGGCTTCTTTGTTAGGAAATGAAAAAGAAAGTAATTCTGCTACAACAATTGTTATTTTACTTGCTATAATAGCAGGTGTTGCTTTTCTGGTTTATATGGCAAAAGAAAAAAATGATCCAGTGGTTGAAGAAAAAATAGAAAAAGAGGAAATTGTAGAAGAAAAAGTAGTTTCTAATCCTAAAACAGTTTCAACTACTAAAAAGAAAAACATTACAGCTTCAAAAAAAAGTGCATCAAGTAAAAAAACAACTACCAAAAAACAAAGTACAACAAATAAAAAATAAAGTTTAAAAAACTTTATTTTTTTTGTTTTAATAAATTCATTATATCCAAAATGCTAGATATAATGATTAAAATGCCTACTATCTGAAAAACTATATTTTCAGCAATAATTGTATACAATCCCATTGCAATGAAAATTATTCCTATAATTATAGTAATATATACAGACGAAGCAATATTTTTAAAACCAAAATACATTAAAAGTATTCCAATAATAAAACGTAGAAAAAATTCAATTGCACTGGATAAAGTTAAAATAGAAATTCCAATAAAAATAATTGTAATACCAAACGCCAGTTTACTGTTTTTTTCTATATGAAATTCTTTTTTTATTTTATAAAATGAGATTAAATTGCAAATTCCTATTAGCAAAAAAATAGCACCAATCAAATAAAAGACAATAATCACTGCTTGGCTTGAATTGGTTAATAGTATAATTCCTAGAATTAGTTTAAAAATAATACTTACTATTTTAAATTCTTCATTGTCTTTTTTTTCCTTTTTATTCGGTATAATAAGAGTTGCTTTTTCTTCTTTCATAAGCGGTTTCCTTCCAATTCAATCATACTTCGATTATGTATAATTATCAAGTAGCAAAATCCAAAACGTTATGTTATAATAGTAAAAAATAAAGGGGATATAAAAATGTTACAGAAAGAGCAAATATTAAGTATCTTAAAAAAATACGGATACTATTCTTTAAATAGAGCGCCTTTTCTTTATCAAGATCAAGATGGGATTGGTATTTATTTTGTATGGCCAATTAAACATTTTGGAAATTTAGAAAGGGTTCTTTATTTTCATACAGAAGAAGAAGTTGAAGAAGAAGTCTTTAAATATTGGTGGTTTCAAAATAACAAAGAAAAATATTTTCTTGAAACAGTTTTTGACAATTATGAAGTAAAAAATCCAAAAGTTTCCTATAAATACAAAGGAAATACATTAACTATAGAGTTTATGAAAAATTTTCAAATTAGTGAAAACACTTTAAAAAATCCAAAAGATACTTTAAAAAAACGTCAATTATTGAGAACTTCTACCATATTAATTTTAGTATTAAAAGAAAAGATAAAAAAACAAAACGAAGTGTATTTGAAAGTTAATGAAATGTCCGAAACTTTAAAAAGATTAAAAAACGATTTTAGCAGTAAATTAAGCTTGTATAAAAAAGGAATTAGCAATTATTCAGAGAACTTAGAGTTATTAACTGATGAACAAGATGAAAGCGAAAAATTATTAAAGCAATTACACAATGAATTGATTACTCTGGATACTGTAGAGGATATACGTAAGTTTATAAAAATGCTATTTCACTATTTATCTAATATAGAATCAAGTACAGCGACATTACAAAATAAATATTTATTAATGAGATATCCTTATGAAATCGAAGATATAAGTAAAAAAATAAGGATACTAGATGAAACTTTAAATTCTAAAAAAAAATTATTTCCACAAAAACAAGATCTTTTAAGTGAATTACAAGCTATAGACAATGCAAGCCAGTGCAAAAAAATGGTAAATTTAAAAGTTTTTATTGAAAAAGAAAAAAAACAAATTCAAAGTAAATATCAAAATAGAGAGACTATAGATGAAAATGTTTTAGGAGACTATGTTGTTAATTTTGAAAAATTAAGCATTGAGTTACCTTCTATGATTGAAGATAATGACTATGAAGAATTTGATAAAGAAGAATTATTAGCAAAATTAAAAAGAGCTTTTGATGAACTTGATGAAAAAGAAAAGTCAGCTTGTTTTATTGCATCTTCTTTTTTAAGAGATTGTTTAATGGTTTTAATAGAAAAAAAACTAGATAAAGTTTTTGAAGTAAGTGATGTTATAAGCAAGTTGGTTTTAATGAATCGTATTACTTTATTCAATGATGCTTATACTACTTTAGATCATTACGTAAATGCAAAAATTCGTGTAAAATATTTTGGCTTAATTAAAATGAAAAGTTTTGAAACTTTTATGTCTTCTTTATTAGAAGTAATTCCAACATTAAAAAATATAGAATTAAATTTATCAAAAAGTTTTTATGGTTATTATATTAATCGTAACGAATCTATAATAAATCTTTATTTAAAAAATATTGTTCACTTAAACAAAAAAACATCTCATATTGCAAAATTTATGCCAAATGTGCCTGTTTACTATTCTCCAGTAAGTATAGTTCGTCAATTGGATATAATTAATAATTTTGAATTAGTAGAAAGAAAAAATGACACAATTTTTTTAGTTCGAAATCGTGTAGGAATAAAAAGCAATTCTAAAAAAACGAATGTAATTCAATATGAAAAAGAAAAAATAGAAAAAAAAGAATGCTTAATTGTAGAATCTCTAAGAGAAAAAAATAGATGTGAATATTCTGAAGATTTGATTTTCAATAAAGAAGATGGAGGGTTATATGAATAAAAATGAATTTCTAAATTTATTAAGAAATCATCTTTCTTTTTTAGAAAAAAAAGATTTAGAAAAGGAAATTTTTTATTTTACATCTAAAATAGATCATTCCACATTAACAGAGGGAGAAGTTATTAAAAGTTTTGGTAAAATAGAAGATATAGTAAAGGAAATACAAGAAAAATATGATGGGAAAAGTTTTAAATCTTTAAAAAAAGAAAACGTTTTTAAGCAATTTTATAATAATCTAATTGAATTAAGTTTTATGCTAAAAAATAGTGATGGTAAAGAAAAAATTTCTATTCTAACGGATATTATTTTACTAATTTTTGTAACTTGTATTTTAAAGATTCCTTTTATTTTTATAAGAGATTTAGGGGATAGAGTAACAGAAGTATTTTTTTCTAGTAATGTTACAATTTTAGCTATTTGGGGTTTAATAATTGAAATACTTTATGTAATTTTATCTTTAACTTTTTTTATTAAAACATTTGATAAATGGTATGAAAATAGAAAAAAATAAATTTGTTTCTTAATAATAGTATGAGTATTTTATAAATATGAATGATAATAATAGCTATTACTAAAGTCAAAAGTAATATAAAGAATTAAAAAGCATTTTCCTTGCAAACTGCTTTTTTTTGTTGTATAATTTGACAGTTGAAAGAAGTTGAGTTTGTATGGATAAGATTATCAATATAGCTGTAGTTGCTCACGTTGATGCTGGTAAAAGCACATTAGTAGATGCTCTTTTAGATCAAAATGGAGTTTTTAACGATCACTCTGAAAAAGTAGATTGCGTAATGGATAGTAATGCTATAGAAAGAGAACGAGGTATTACTATTTATTCTAAAAATTGTGCGATTCGTTACAAAGATGTTAAAATGAATATAGTAGATACACCAGGACATGCGGATTTTTCAAGCGAAGTAGAACGTGTGATTAAAACAGTAGATACCGTAGTTCTTTTGGTGGATTCTGCAGAAGGTCCTATGCCACAAACAAGATTTGTATTAAAAAAAGCCTTAGAACAAAATTTAAGACCAATTTTATTTATTAATAAAATTGATAAAAAAGATGCAAGACCATTAGAGGTTGTAGACATGACATTTAATTTATTCATGGATTTAAATGCTACAGATGAGCAACTTGATTTTCCAATTATTTATGGAATAGCAAGAGATGGTATAGCGAAGAAGAGCCTAGAGGATACATCTACTTCCATTGCACCTTTACTTGATACTATTTTAGACGTCGTAAAACCATTTGAAGGAAATGAAAATGATCCTTTACAACTTCAAATATCTAATTTAGGATATGACGAATATATTGGAAGACTAGGTATAGGTCGTATTACAAAAGGAGCTATTAAATCTGGACAAATGGTAGCTTTATCAAAAAATGATGGCACAGTTTCTTCTTTTAAGATAACAAAACTTTTTGTAAATGAAGGATTAAATCGCTTAGAAAAAGAGATTGCTTATTTTGGAGATATTGTAACGATTGCTGGTTGTAATGATTTAACAATTGGAGATACTATTTGCGACAAAGATACTATAGATCCACTTCCGCCCATTGAAATAGAACGTCCCACATTATCAATGAATTTCTTAGTAAATAGCTCTCCATTTGTAGGACGCAGTGGAAAATTTTTAACAACCCGTCATATAAAAGAAAGACTTGAACGTGAGTTACAAACTAATGTAGGTCTTGTGGTAGAAGAGTTAGAAAATACCGATGGCTATAAAGTTAGTGGTCGTGGTGAATTACATTTGTCCATTCTTTTAGAAAATATGCGTCGCGAAGGATATGAACTTTCTGTATCTAAACCACAAGTATTAATGGAAGAAAGAGACGGTAAAAAATACGAGCCATTCGAACGTGTGATTATCAATTGTCCAGAAGAATACTCTGGAACAGTTATAAGTGATTTACAAGAAAGAAAAGGACAACTTTTAGTTGTATCTAGTGAAAATGGTGGCACTCATTTAGAATTTTCTGCCCCAACTCGTGGGCTTATTGGATATAGAAATGCCTTTATTACCAATACGCGTGGAGAGGGAATTATGGTTCGTAGTTTTGAAGAGTTTAAACCAAATGTTGGTGAAATTACAAGACGTAAAAATGGCGTTTTGGTTTCTATGGAAAATGGAAAAGCTTTAGGTTATTCCTTATGGAATTTACAAGAACGTGGCACTTTAATTATTGAACCAGCTACAGAAGTATATGTTGGAATGATTGTTGGAATCCATAATCGTGACAATGACCTAGATGTTAATCCATGTA
>CANPIH010000043.1 GCA_947574085.1 uncultured Mycoplasmatota bacterium
CACAATTCTTTAGAAATCTCTCCAATTGAATAAACGGTTACAAGACTTGGATACTTTTCAATAAACATACATTCTGCACCAGAATCGATGGCTTCTTGTTTTGGCATTTCCAAAACACTTACTTCTAAATCTTCTTGTATCCACTTATTTACAAGATTTTCTACTTCATCTTTTTCTGCATCGCTTAGTTTGTGATCACAAGAAAAATCAAAACGCATACGTTCCGTAGTAATATTACTTCCCTTTTGATGAACTTCAGGACCAACTACTACTTTTAATGCGGCATTCAAAAGATGTGTTGCCGTGTGGTATTTTGTTTCTATTTCTCCATTTCCGGCAAGTCCACCTTTAAATTTACCAGCAGAAGCCGTTCTTGATAATTCTTGATGTTGTTTAAATTTTTCTTGAAAGCCCAATTGATCTACGGTAATGCCTTTTTCTTCTGCAAGCTCTATAGTAAGTTCAATAGGAAATCCATAGGTATCGTACAAATGAAAAGCCATTTCACCAGAAATTTCATTTGCTTTTTTTACGACTTTTTCAAATTCTTTTAAACCACGTTCCAAAGTACGATTGAATTTTTCTTTTTCCATTTTTAAAACTTCTAAAACAACATCATAATTTTCTTCTAATTCTTTATAATACTTTTTGTATTTCTCCAAAATTAGAATTGCAATTCTTCTTTCCCAATCACTATTTATATCTATATTTAAAGTTTTGGCATGACGAATAGCACGTCGTATCAATCTTCTTAAAATATAACCTTGATCGGTATTACTAGGACGAATGCCTGATGGATCTGCACTTATAAAAACCGCTGTTCTTATGTGGTCCGCTAGGATACGCATACTTTTTTCATTTCCCTTATAAGGAAGATTGGCTATTTCTGAAATTAATTCTATAACGTCTTTCCAAATACTTGAAGTATAATTATCGTTTACTCCTTCTAATATTGCGGTTGTCCTTTCAACTCCCATTCCTGTATCCACATTTTTCTTTGGTAGTTCTGTTACTCCACCATTTTCATCTTTAAAATATTGCATAAAAACGTTATTCCAAATTTCAACCCATCGAGCATCATCTGGATCAAAAACAGTGGGGGTTTCTTCATCACTTCGAAAGTAAAAGATTTCAGTATCGGGTCCACAGGGTCCACTTTCTCCAGCAATCCAAAAATTATCATCAATCGTTTTGGCGATTCTAGATTCAGGAATTCCTAAGCTTTTCCATTTATTATAACTTTCTTCATCAAAAGGAATAGAATCACTACCAGCATAAACCGTTACCGCAAGCTTTTCTACTGGAATATGAAGAACTTGTGTTAAAAACTCAAAACTCCAAGAAATACTATCTTCTTTAAAATAATCTCCTAAACTCCAATTGCCTAGCATCTCAAAAAACGTATGATGCGTAGTGTCTCCTACACTTTCTAAATCATTAGTACGAATACATTTTTGATAATCACACAATCTAGTTCCATAAGGATGCGTTTGTCCCATTAAATAAGGAATTAATGGTTGCATACCTGCGGTATTAAATAACACCGATGGATCATTTTCTGGTACCACTGGACTAGATGGGATTTGCTTGTGTCCTTTACTTACAAAAAAATCAATATAAAAATCTTTTAAATTCATAAAAATTTCTCCTTCTTTTTGAATATTTTTTTCATTACTCTATTTATTTTCTATAATTTTTTTACGATAGTTTGAGCGATTATTTCTAACTCATTTTTCTCCTTATTTTGTACGACATAGTCGTAATGTAGATAGCTTCGAAATTCATTTTCTGTAATATGTGCCTTTTCTTCTTCGGTCAAATTATTTTGTAAATTTTCATTCTCTACCAAAATTGTCGTAACATCGTATTCTGTTTTTTTCATCTCTTCTATTTCTTTAAGAAGTCGAACATCCGATAGAACGACAATATCATAAAACTTTTCATAAACACGAAAATCTTCTAGCATTCTTCTTATAAAAAAATTAAAATCTTTTATTTCTTCTCGAATAAAACTTCCTGTATCTTGTAAAAATTTACGTGGCTTAGTATCACGATTTCCATCATAGCCTAAAATTTCACTCGCATACATTTTAATGTACTTGCTGTATTCTGTCTGTAACGCCCGTAGATTTTTTTCTTTAGCAAAAGAAACGATTTTTTCTCCCAAATACGTTTTTCCGCTTCCAGCTCTTCCTGCAATTAAAATAGCTTTCATAAATTCCTCCATAAAAAATACCACAAAAATTTCTCTTGTAAGGAGCAATTCTGCGGTACCATCCTTTAGTTTACTTAATTTTTCTTAACGAGCAAAACCCGATTAATCTTGGGATAAGTAGCAATGAAAAATGTTTCTTTGTTTGTTTTCCACCATGAACAAACTCTCTATAAAATACTTCATTTTTATTTTCTTATCTTAGTAACGATTAATTATTATTTAAAATTTGGTATTTGTTTTGAATAAATTCCCATATAACTTTTAAGAGTGCTATACATGGAGTAGCCAAAATCATTCCTATTATACCAAAGAAATTGTTAAAAATCAAAAGCCCTATCATAATGGTTACTGGATGCAGTTTCATAGTCTTACTCATAACTACTGGTTGTAAAATAAAGTTTTCAACGCATTGAACGACTATACAAATAATCAAAGTCATTACTCCAATAAAAGTACTTTGGCTAAAGCCAATTACTACTGCTACAGCCCCTCCGATATAAGGCCCTATATAAGGGATTAAATCGGTAATTCCACAGAAAAGTCCAAAAAGTACTGGTGCTTGTAAGCCGATAACTGCAAAGCCAATGGAATCACAAACAAAAACCATGGTAGCTACAAGAAGTGTTCCATTAACACTTTTTCTTACCTCTCCTCCAATATTGTTAAGAAGAACTTGAGCTTCAAAACGTTTGCGTTCTGGAAGTAAATTTAAAAAATGTTTAGAAATTGAATCAAAATCAAAAAGCATATAAAGACCTACAAATAAACCTAGTCCAATAGTTACCAAACTTGAAAAGAAGTTTACAATAATATTCAAAAGTGTTGTTGGAAAAGTCGTTGTAAATTCTGTTAATTTTGTTTCCATAGTAGTCATCACATTTGTACGAATGGCATCAATATCCAATCCCTCTACATTAGAAAATTTTAAAAATATACCATTAATACTATTTTTGGCTTCATTAAAAATCGCAGGTAAGTTCTTAATAAGTTCATTAATTTGCATATAAACGGTTGGCACTAAAAAACGTAAGAAAATAACCACAATAAGCAAAAAAACTGCATACACGATTATAGCACCCATCATTCTTGGAACACCCTTTACTTCTAACTTTTTAACCAAAGGGTTAAAAAGCCAAGCAATAATAAAGCCTATAAATAAAGGAGACAATACTTTTAAAAAAGTAAAAACAAATTGTAAAATTCCCCATTCTTTTACAAGTATAGTTACAATTAAAACACAAGCAATAATCATAGCAACATACAAAATATGTAAAATTTTACTAGATAAACTTACAACTTCATTGACGTTATCAATATTAATTTCACTTTTCTTTTTCTTTTCCATTATACACATTCACCACTTTCTATTCTTTCTCCATCCAAACTAAAACTCTTAGCCTCCGTTATTTTTACAGAAACGATTTGGCCAATACAATCAGCCCCTTTATTAATATTTACGAGTTTCATAGTATCAGTATACCCATAAACACGAGTTTTATCTTTTTCATTTTCTCCTAAAACCAATACGGGTACTATTTTTCCTTCTAACGCTTGATTGGCTTTTAATGAATAACGATTTACTAGTTCATTTAACCTTTGCAAGCGATTTTCTTTTTCTTCCAAAGTTATCGTATCTTTTATTAGACTTGCAGGAGTACCTTCCCTTGGACTATATATAAATGTAAAAGCAGAATCAAATTGACAAGTATTTACTACATCTAAAGTTTCTAAAAAATCATTTTCTGTTTCATTGGGAAATCCTACAATGATGTCCGTAGTGATAGAAACATTTGGTATTCGTTTTTTAATCTTTTGAAATAACTTAATATACTCTTCCTTTGTATAACGACGCCCCATTAACTTTAAAATAGAATCACTTCCACTTTGTAAGGGCAAATGAATATAAGGCATTATATTTTCATATTTGGCAATCACGTCAATCATTTCATCAGTAAAATTCCAGGGATGACTAGTTACAAAACGGATGCGTTCTATTTTCGTTTCGGCAACTCTTTCTAACAAATCTTTAAAATCATACCCTAATTGCAAGTCTCTTCCATAAGCATTCACATTCTGACCAAGTAGTGTCACTTCTTTATACCCTTGTTTTTTTAACTCTTGCACTTCAAAAACAATATTTTCTAATTTACGACTTCTTTCTTTCCCTCTAGTATAAGGTACAATACAGTAAGTACAAAACTTATCACAACCATACATAATATTGACCCAAGCTGTAATTTTTGAATCTCTTTGGTATTCAATTCCTTCGTATACATCCCCTTCAATACTATAAACTTCTATTTCTTGTTGTCTTTTTTCTTGTTGTTCTATTAACAAACGTGGCAAATCACTAATATTATGAGTACCAAAGACAATATCGACATAGGGATGCTTCGTTTTGATTTCTTCAACAACACTATCTTCTTGGCTCATACATCCTCCAATAGCAAGTAGTAATTCTGGTTTTTCTCGTTTTAAATGTTTACAGCGACCTAAATATCCAAATACTTTATCATGCGCATTTTCACGTATTGCACATGTATTTAAAACCACTAAGTCACTCTCTTCTAATACGTCTGTTTCCTCAAAACCCAAAAGCTTTAAATATCTCTTCATTTCTTCCGAATCATGAACATTCATTTGACAGCCATACGTTCTTAAAAAGAATTTTTTATTTTGAAAAGATTGTGGAAAGTCATAACAAACATTTTTTTCTTCCACAGTTTTATTCGTTCTTTTTTTAGCATAACTTAAATTTGGAAAATTCATGTTTATCACTTCCTAATAGGTATTATAACACTTCTAATACAAGACATAAAGGTTTTTTATAATCCAAAAGCACTACTTGCTTTTTATCCACATTTCAATTTTTAAATAGTAAGGACAAAAAAATTTTTTGAATCAAACAATCTTACCATTTCCTAAAGTTTTAATGAATCATTTAGTTTATGATCTAAGTATTGTTCAGCACCTTCTAAAATCTTTTTTACAAAAGGAATTGTTATCATATCGTGCATTAGATGAATTTGAAGCCACGAAGAATAATTTATCTCTTTTTGCAAAACAAATAATTTATTAAAAACATAATCATTTAATAAATTATTAATATCATCATCAAATTTTTTCTTATCAATTTCTAAAAATTGTAAATAGTTTTTCATAGAAAGTATTGAAAAATTTCTTTCCTTTAAAAAATGTTGTTCCAAGATATTAAAAGAAAAAATAAGATTATACTTTATCAAAATTAAGTCTCGATTTGATTTTTTGTTTTGTTCATAATATTTCACTAAAATAGTAGCAAACAAAATTGAAAAAAGATAAGTAAATGACTTATTAGCGTCCATACCAAAAGTATGAGCTTCATTATAATAATTATTTTGTTCATAAAGAAAATAAAGATGAGAATAAACTCGATAAACTGGATTAAAACAAAAAGTACCTTGCATAACTTCAAATAGATTAATAAATATATCTGGATGATGGGTATGAATCCAATCCAAATAAATTTGCACTTCATTAAGTTGAAGTCTGCTATAAATTGAATTTTCAATTTTTAACAAAGTCTGTAATTGCTCATAATTTTCTGTTTGAAAAACATCCTCATTATTTTGTTCGTAAAATGAAAATTTCTGATAAATTTTAGCAATTGCTTCAGAAATAGTTATTGCAAAATGAATATTAAATTTCATAAAAAAACTCCTATACGAGTAAATAGTATAGCAATATTTTAAAAAAAAACAACTAAAAATACTTTTAGCCTTTTTTTTATTAAAAAATCATAAAGCAATACAAATTAATTTTAGTAGAAATAACTATAAAAATAAAAAGGACTAAGCTAGCTACAATCCTCTAATTAAATACTTTTTGTATCGGTTTCATTTTTCATCCAGTTCCAACGATTTTTATTTTAACAAAAATTATTTTAATTTTATTTTCTTCTTTCCACCCATGTAAGTTTGCAATACTTCTGGTACTTTTATTGACCCATCTTCTTGATAATTGTTTTCGATCATGGCAATCAAGCCTCTTGGTGATGCAACTACCGTATTATTAAGAGTCGATAGAAAATAATTTCCATTTTCCCCTTTAGCTCTTATACCTAATCTTCTTGCTTGAGCATCTCCTAAAGTTGAGCAAGAACCAACTTCAAAATATTTTTGTTGTCTAGGACTCCATGCCTCTACATCGCAGGATTTAACTTTAAGATCAGCAAGATCTCCAGAACAACATTCCAATGTTCTTACTGGTACATCTAAACTCCTGAAAAATTCAACAGTATAACTCCACATTTTATTGTACCAGTCCATTGATTCTTCTGGCTTACATAATACAACCATTTCTTGTTTTTCAAATTGATGAACTCTATAGAGTCCTCTTTCTTCCAAGCCATGTGAACCAACTTCTTTTCTAAAACAAGGCGAATAAGATGTCAAAGCAATTGGCAATTTCTCTTCCTTAATAATTTGTCCTTTATATTTTCCTATCATAGAATGTTCAGACGTTCCAATTAAATATAAATCTTCATTTTCTATTTTATACATCATTGCAGACATTTCTGCAAAAGACATTACACCTGTGACAACATCGCTTCTAATCATAAAAGGAGGTATACAATATGTAAATCCTTTATCTATCATAAAATCTCTTGCATAGGATAACATAGCAGAATGTAATCTTGCTACATCCCCCATTAAATAATAAAAGCCATTGCCACTTGTTCTACCAGCTGATTCTTTATCTAATCCATTCAATGCTTCACATATATCCGCATGATAAGGTACTTCAAAATTCGGAACTACTGGCTCTCCAAATTTTTCAATCTCCCTATTTTCACTGTCGTCTTTTCCCACCGGCACGCTATCATCAATAATATTTGGAATCATCATCATTTTGCTTTTCAGCTTTTCTGATAATTCATTTTCTTCTTTTTCGACGGTTTCTAATTGATTATTTATTTCAACAACTCGTTGTTTTTTAGCATTGCCTTCATCAACTTTTTTCTCTCTAAATAAAATACCTATTTCATCACTTACAGCATTTCTTTCTTGTCTTAATGCATCCCCTTGAGATTTGTATTCTCTTATTCTCTTATCTAATTCAATAACTTCATCTACCAAAGAAAGCTTCGACTCTTGAAATTTTTTTTTAATGTTTTCCTTTACTATTTCAGGTTGTTCTCTAATTAGTTTAATATCAATCATTGATCATTTCTCCTTTTTCTACTTAATTTTTGGATTTCTTTGTTATACGTTTCAAAAACTTTTGGCAACGCTTCACAGTATTTTTTTAAAAGTTTTTTTTGTTTTTCTTCAGCTAATTCTAAAATTCTTCTTGGACTCAAATTATCACCTATATCATGTAATTTTACTTCTATCGCTATTATATCGTTAGAATGCAAAACAGAAGCAACATAATCTACATAATAGGGGTATTTTTCTTTATCTCTACATAAAATTTGCAAAGAAGAAATCACAGAAATGGGAAACAAACCAAATAAATCCCAAAACGTTAAATAGCCATCTTCTACAATATCATGAAGCAAAGCAACAACGCATCCTATTGGCGAAGTCATTTGTTTGGCTATGCGAACAAAATGACCCGTTTCTGCATTTCCAGATAAATCTAAATGTTCCGCATAAACTCTACCAACAATAGAAAGTGCCCTCAATTCTAAATCAGAAATTTGATAAAGCTTTTTGAGATCATCAGTCGAAAAATATTTTTTTATATTTCCATAATTTCTATTACTCATAACCCACCTATACTTCTGAATTAAGTATATCACAATTTTTTAAAATTTTATAAAAAAAGAATATCAGTTCTCTAAATCTTTTAGATTTAATTTTATGATATCTTTTAACATTAATAAATTCTATTTTTTATATTTTCATTTAATATTTTTATAAACTCTTCTTTATCTACAGTGATGGTTTCTTCACTACCAAATTTACGGTAGGAAATTGTATTTTCTTCTACTTCTTTTTGCCCAATAATTAAGGTAAATGGTATTTTTCGAATCACGCTTTCTCTCATTCGATAGCCTACTTTTTCTTCTCTTTTGTCAAGTTCCACTCGAATATTTTCTTGAAGAAGTCTATGAAAGATATTTTCAGCATATTCCAAATGATACGCATTATTAACCGGTAAAATATTGACTTGCACAGGACTTAACCATGTAGGCAATGACCCTTTCGTTTCTTCTAAATAATAAGCGATAAAACGATCAATACTTCCTAAAATTGCTCTATGAAGAACAACTGGTGTCTTCTTTTCTCCATCACGATCCACATATTTTAAATCAAACTTCATAGGTAAGCAAAAATCAATTTGGCAAGTAGACAAAGTATATTCATTTCCAACCGCTGGTCGAACCTGTACATCTAGTTTTGGTCCATAAAACGCTGCTTCTCCAATCTTTTCTACATAAGGAATTCCTATTTCATTAAGAATTTCACGCAATTTATTTTCAGCATTGTTCCACATTTCATCATCGGGATGGTATTTTACTTTATCTTCTGGATCTCTTAAAGAAAGTTCAAAATGGTAATCCGTAATATGTAGTTCTTTGTACACTTCTAATATTAAATCAACCACAGATTTAAATTCACTACCTATTTGTTCTGGAGTTACAAACAAATGAGCATCGTTTTGACAAAAACTTCTTACACGTTCAATTCCTTTTAAAGCACCACTTGCTTCAAAGCGACAATCTCTTGCTACTTCTCCAATACGAAGCGGTAAATCACGATAAGAATGAATATCATTTGCATAAATCATCATATGATGAGGACAATTCATTGGACGAAGAACAAATTCTTCGCCTTCTACTTCCATTTTTGGAAACATACTCTCTTGATAATGTTCCCAGTGACCACTTGTTTTATAAAGTTCTACATTACCAAGTGGTGGAGTTAGCACATGTTTATAGCCTAATTTTTTTTCTTTTCCCTTAATGTAATTTTCAAATTCTTCCCAAATAATATAACCATTTGGCAAGTACATTGGAAGTCCTTTTCCTACCAAATCATGTGTCATAAAAATCCCTAAGTCTTTACCAAGTTTTCTGTGATCACGTGTTTTCGCTTCTTCTAATTCTTCTAAATAGACATTTAACTCTTCTTCCGATGGAAAGCACACACCGTATATTCTTTGCAAAACCTTATTGTTGACGTCTCCTTTCCAATACGCCCCACTAAATTTAATAAGTTTAAAATACTTACACTCTTTTACGCTCTCTACATGTGGTCCACGACATAGATCTGTAAAATCGCCTTGTGAATAAGTGGAGATAGCGGTTTCTGATTCGTCCATTCGCGAAAGTAAATCTAATTTATAAGGATCATCTTTAAATTGTTCTAAAGCTTCCTTTTTACTTATTTCATTACGAACAATTCTTTTTCCATCTTTACTAATTTTCTTCATTTCTTTAGAGATTGCTTCAATATCACTTTCTGTAATCACTTTATCTCCTAAATCCACATCGTAATAAAATCCTGTATCTACAACGGGACCAACCCAAAATTTAGCATCTGGATATAAGTGCTTAATCGCTTGGGCCATCATGTGAGCACAACTATGGTTTAATTTGTTTAACTTTTCATCTTCTTTAAAATTGATCATAATACGCCTTCTTTCTATAATTTATGTATTTCATTAGCCATTTGATTTTTATTTTCAGTAATCCAATATTGGTATTCTTCTTCCGTTTTAGGGATAAAATCAAATGTTCTATTTTGATATACATTTAATGACTTGTTTTCTGTAACTATCAAATGGCAAGCACTTTCTAAAGCTTCTAATTGTTCTATACTTCCAAGATTTTCTGGCAAATAGAACATAAATTCTGGATTAAAGTATTGATATTTCTCTGGATATCTCACTTTTAAACACATATCTTTATTCGCAATTTCAATCACTCCGTTTTGAGCCAGCAAGCGAGAAATACTATAATGATCTGCAAATCCATAATTTATAATAAAAGCAATTTGTAAAAATTTTTTGGATTTCATCAAATGTTTTTTTAAATATGGTAAATGATTTTCATAATCTTCGATTGGGATTTTTTCTATTTCTCCATCAGGATAAATAAGAACAATTGCTTGATCTTTTAACTCTTCATATTTCAT
>CANPIH010000044.1 GCA_947574085.1 uncultured Mycoplasmatota bacterium
CCTTGATTAATTAAAAGAACTGTGACTGGATTTTTAGTCTCTTTTTCTTCGCTATAATGAAGACGAATGTTTGGAAGTTCTACCTTTTTTTCTATCCAGTCCACTTTTGCTGTGATAGAACCTGTATTGCCTGCTTCATCTTTGTATTCAAATGTGAATTCTCCATTTTCTGTAAATGTAAATGTTTTTTGACCATTATTATTTAAGATACCTACATTATTTTTATCAAATTCCACTGTTGCCGTAACACGATCTTTAGTTGTAGCAGTATCATAAGAGATACTTGCTAACGGTTTTACTCGATCAATAAAATCTACTTTGGCCGTGATTATATTACGGTTTCCAGCTTTGTCTTCCAAGCGGAAAGCAAATTCCCCATTTTTTTCAAAAGTATATTGCAATGGTTTGGAACGTCCAATGGTATCTAATTTACGAATTTCGTCTTTGTCAGCTGGTTCATAAGGATTTCCATCTTCATCGGTAAAGGTTTCATTCGTTACATTACCCTTTTCATCTAAATCAACCGTATAGAGTATTCTTAATCCATCTTTTTCATAATAGTAGGTAATACTTTCCGTTTCTTCTTTATCGTTCAAATGAAGAATTTTGGTTATATCACCATTGGCATTTAAATATTGAATGTAAATAACTTTATCATTTGCGGTTTCTATGTAATTTACTTTGTTATTAAATTCATCTAGTAAATAAACATCTTCACTAATTTCTGTTAAATAAGCATTGACATCTTTATTGGTTTTATGATTTGGACTATATTTTATTATTGCGGATGGTTTCTCTTTATCAATCCAATTTACTTTAGCAACAGCGCTTCCTTCCTGCTTAGTTACTGTATCACGGAATTTAAATTCATACGTTCCATTCTCTGTAAAGGTGTGAAAATCTAATCCATCGCACTCCGTATCACCCTCATCACAAATTATTTCAATATTTGGACTGCTATAGTTAATCAATCTTGCGATAACAGATCCTTGCGTTGGTTCTGTTGTACTATAGCCAATTCCTGCAGTTGGATGTGGGTTTATGGTTGTATCTTGATAAAAGTTAAAGGCTCTTGCTGCAAACCAATTTCCATTGGTTCGATCTGCTACAATTTTTACAAATTTTACTTCTTTTGGATTATCAATAGTAAATGTTTTGGTCAAACGGATTGCTGTTTCGTTATCATTCGCTTGCGTTGGATAAGTAAAGTTTTCAGCGTGTGTTAATTCTTCCCATGTTTCTCCATCCATACTTCCATAAATGGTTCCATTTACGATTCTTCCATTTCCACCACCAGCGGGAACAAATTCAAGTTTGGATAAGTAGATTGGTTTGTCAATTTCTATTACCATATATCTTTCCGTATCACTGCCATTCCAAGCGGAATGGTATCTCGTGTTGTAATTTCCATCGATGGCGTTTGAAGCATTCCCTTGTTGACTGGTTGCTTCAGTAGAAACACTTTTTATTTTTAAATGAGAGACAGGAATATACTTAGCTGTGTCTGGCTGATTGTCTTCTGTAAATGTATAGGTAGCAACATCACTTGGTATTTTTGTTCCTGTTGCACCGACACGAACTTCTACACTTTTATTTCCTGTTAAATCTGGTGATGCTTCTTTATAAGAAGTCCAGCTATCTATTTCTGAGTATCGCCATTCGTAAGTCAAATCCACTCCCACTACACGATTTTCCAAATCGTTTCCAAATAAAAGATTGGATATTGTTGCTTTTGTTATATCTATTTTGAAAATATTTTCATCGCTATAAGGAGCACCAACAATATGAACATAGATATCATTATCTGGTGTAATGGATTCAATTTCTTCGTGTGTTAATTTTATACTGTGTTCTTCTCCAGCAGGAGAATATACTTCTTTCCAATTTTGTTTTCCATCTAAACTATAATCCCATCGAACCCCATTCTCATTAAATCGACTTGCTAAAACAATTTTAGAAGCGTTCTCACCATCAAAAGAGAAACTTGCCATGTCTTTGTCTAATTTTCCAAGCAAATAATTGGCTTCTAATCTGGTTAAAGATGGTTGATAAACGGTATAATGATCTGCTGTATTGTTAGGCGTTTGGCTTCCTTCGGTTAGTATACGCGTTTGTAAAAGTGTAAATTTAAAATCGTATTCAATGCTTGTTAATTTTGGTTTAATTAAATTGCTTAAATGTTGCATAGGAAGGGGGAAATATTTTAAACTTTCTCCTAAATCTTCTGCTAATTTAAAGTAATCGGCTTCGGTTTTATTTGAATTTGCATTAAATGTTGTTATAAGACCATACCATGCATCAATATTGAGTGGTTGAATCTTCAAAGCTTCTTTATATATTTCTTCTTGTTTTACTACATCTTCTTTATAAACATCCGCAAGATAAACCAATTTTTCACTTTTTTCGAAAGTATCGAAATTGTTTAGTACTTCTTGAGATAAAGCCATATAAACAACAGAGTATCCCCTTGAGAAACTTGCATTTCCCCATCCAAGTAACATTCTTTCTCCTTTTTCAGATAATGTCCATCCTGATACATCGTTGTCTAAGTTCCAATAACCATTTCCAGAATCATCTTGAGAGTAATAAATAATAGCCGCGTGTCCTGGTTGCCCGATAACAGCCGCTGGGATTCCATGTACACCACGAATATTGGCACCTGTTTTTGAAATACCACCACAAACGGCACCCGTTCCAAATTCATTTCTAAAATTCATCCAGACTTTGTACAATCCATTTCGATAAGTGACTCCATATTTTGAGAAAATTCCATTAAACTTTTCATCCCAATAGTCTTTTTTCTCGGGGTCATGAAATATTGGATTACTATAATTCGGCCATACATAAGCCATATAAGGATGCGGAGTTAAATATTTCCAAGCTTGACTTGGGTATTGATCTACATAAGATTGTGTATATTCATTTAACCATAAAATTTCTTCATCGTCGATGTTATTGTTCATAACAAAACGCATTTCTTCAATCGTATAATTTTCAAACCATTTTGTAATGTCTATACTTGGTGTTACTACAAATTTATCATTTTTATGTAGCATTTTATAAATTTCATAACGTGTTACAGCATCGGATTTATTCTCTGGTTGACTAGATTGCATCCAAAGTCCTACCAATTTAGAATGTGTAAGGGATAAAGCAATCGCCATACGTTTGTATAAATCTCCATATCGAGTACCGTATTTTGTTTCTTCGTTCATATCAAAATCACTTTTATATTTGTTTAAAATGCTACTTAAGACAGTTAGAGAGTTATAATAACTTCCACCTTCTGGAACGCCACCAAGAGTATACAATCTTAAATTTTCTAAATTGTTGAACAACCATTCAAAAGTTTCTTTATTTTCATTACTTTCTCCAACAAATCTTTTAATAGCGTACTGCCCCATATTCTTCACTAAATTTCTTTGCAGTAATAAAAGTTCATAATCGGGATTGGTTAAATCGGTATTACTAAATTTTTTTAATTGTTCATCATAATAAGAAACCGATTCAACAACATTATTTTCTTTTATTTCATTTGTTAGTTTTGCATCGGCATAAACAGAGTGGTCATTCCCATTAGGTCCATTAGAGTCAGCGTATAATTTTAAAAACTTTGCTCCTTTAATAGGTACTTTTACAAATTCAGCGTTTGTACCCGCTTTTAAAACGTTTGGATTTTCGTCGGTTTTTAATTCCCAAGTCTTTCCATCCATAGAAGTGTAAATATAAAATTTAACTCCATTACTTGAAGAAGCTGCTGTATTGTTTAAACCTACATAAGCAGTAAAGTATTCATAGTTGTACTCGCTAATATCATAAACCAAAGTAGAAGAAGCATGAGCCCACATACCTTTGTCAAACTCATAATAAGCGTTTTCCACTTTAACCGAAATTTTTGTTCCTGCACTCGTAGTATCTTTTAAAATACTTCCCCAACCTGGTTTCGATTGATTAGCTATATAATCTATATCTGATAAGTAAATAAAATCATTTGAAGAATGATTTTCTGCTTGAACTTCCGGCTTTTGTATATCTTTATTTTGTATTTCATTTTCTCCTAAAGCAAATTTATCTATTGCTTTATTTTTAATAATATCATCGCTTAAATAAACACGGGGAAAAAATAAAAACAGGAAGAATGTTGTTATCATAAAACAAATAAGCAACATTTTTTCTTGTTTTCTATTTATTTTTTTTCTCCTTATCACAAAAACCACTCCTTTTTCTTAGCAATTATTATACTAACGTTTTTTTATTTTCTCTAGACAACAATTTTTACCATTTATTATAGTAATCATATAAAATTTTCTTGATTTTGTCTAATTTTTAAAAGAAATTTTACTCTTTTTGACAATTCTAATTTATTATATGTTTCGATTTATATATTTAGGAACTGCATATATCCTAGGCTTTTAAAAAGAACTTTAAAAGTTCTAATTTAAGTTTACATTATGATAAATATTTGTAACGTCTTCAACGTCTTCCAAAATTCTTATTAATTTTTGAAATTCTTCCAATTCTTCGCCTTGTAAATCCACTTTGTCTTTGGCATAATATCCTGTTTCATCCACTAAATAATCTATATTGGAAATTATTTTTTCTAAAGCATCTTTTAGCTTATGTTGGGCGTTTGGATTTACAGTTATGGTAAGAATACCTTCCTCCATTTCAAAGTCAATCAAATCAATTTCTTGTTCTATCAGTGAATTAAATAGTTCTTCTTCGTTTTCGTATTTAAAACTGACTAACGTTAAATAATCATAATTATAAGAAACGGAATTGGATACTCCTAAACTTTTATGTACTTTATTAAAGGCTGTTCGAACTTCCGCCACACTTCGATTTACGTTATCGGTCATTGTTTTAATAATCAATGTCGAATTTCCTGGCCCAAAACCTTCATAAAGTATCGTTTGGTAATCTTCTCCACCAGCACCTTTAGCTTTTTCAATAGCCCGATTTATTACATCACTTGGAACTTGTTCTTTTTTGGCTTTTTCAATTAATCTTCGTAAATTTAAGTTTCCACTTGGATCTACTCCACCATTTTTAGCCGTTTGGTATATTTCTTTAGCAAAACTTGAATACACTTTTGCTTTTTGCGCTCCTGTTTTGGCTTTACTTGCTGCTATATTTGGAAATCTTCCCATTTGAATCACTCATTTCTATTTTATTTACTATTTTTTTAAAATTAACTGCTTTCCAATTGCTTCTTGATTTTCCCATCCAATACAACAACTGTCTAATGTTTTTTCATAATAGGGTATGCGACAAGACGGATTTGTACAATTTAAACAGCACTTATTCTCTATTTGTTTTTTTAAAAATTCTCTTTCTTCTATAGACAACATACTTGCTATTTTTTTATAAAATTCGTGTGAATTTGTTATTTCTTTTTCTATGATTTCTTCTAGTATATTTCTTTCATTTTTCTTTTGAATTTTTGACATTTTACCATCAATCAAGTTTATACCAAGAGTTGCTAAAGCATTGGCTTTTTTAGAGGCTTCTATTAAATCACGATACTTTATTGTTTCATATACCAATTTTGCTTTTTTTATATTGCAAGCGTATTTTAATACAGAGTACCAATTCCCTTCTTCATCTTGTGTATTGCTCCATATTAAATCGCTATATTTGATTGGATACGTACTACTTAATTTACTATCAATTTCATCTAAATTATCATCGATTATTTTATCAAACGCTTTGAGCATAGAATGAGGTAACATTCTTGAATGTGCTTGTGTTGCCTCATAATTGTAAAGCAATGCTAAACTAGTTATATCTTCTTGGTATATTCTTTTTCCCATTTAAACCACCTATTTGTATCATATCACAAAAATTTAATTTGACGTACAAATTCGTACACAAAATGATTACTTTTGGCTATTTTTTTTAAACTTTTCAACATTTTATAAGGTTTATAAATTTGATAATAATCTATATTTTCTCTTCTCATTAGATATTCCATAGCTTTAATAACTGTCTGTTTATCACTTCTAGTATTAAAGAATCTTTTCACTCTTTTTTTTATTTTGGAATTTACTTTTCTAGTTATGAATCGGTAAAAAAATTTGGAATGCTTTTTAAAACAATAATGAAATCCATCCAATTTTTTAATTACTCTTAGAGCATCGTAATAACCCATTTTAATATTCTCTCTTAAAGTTTCTTGATCAAAAATCAAAATTCCACCTAAACTTCTTTTTGGAGATATACGGATTAATTCTACATCCTTTTTTTTAATCTTTCGATTAATATTAATTAGAGGATTTAATTCAATTACATATATTTTTTTGTATCCTTTATCAATTAACATATTTATTGGTGTATTGTCGTAAAAACCTCCATCCAAATAATAATGGTCATCTATTTTTCTTTTCCATTTGAAAAAAGGAAGATAACAACTAGCAAAAATATAATCTTTTACTTTTGCCTTTTCCATATCTTGTTTAAATATATAGAATGGCTTAAAATCTTTTAGTCTAACGGTACAAATTCCGAAATCCATTTTGCTATTTATAAGTGTTTCTTCGTCTAGATATTCATCTAAAACTTTTTCTAATCCTTCTATTTCGATACCATGAGATTTTACAATACGAAAGAAATGAATTACGCTTAAAATTATAGAGGATAAATTAAATTTATGTTCTATTTTATTTTTTATATATTTTTCATCAAAGCCTAATATTTCTCCAACCGAAATATTTGACCAAAACGTAAGTAATTCTTTTTCTTTTCCACTAGCTATAAACGCACCATTAAAGGCTCCTATACTTGTTCCACATACTCCATCAAACGAAATGTGTGCCTTTTTTAAAGCATAATACGCACCAATTTGATAAGCACCTCTAGCTCCCCCACCTTGTAACGCCAATCCTATCACTCTATCACTCCTATGTTATAAAAAGAAAAAGAAAAGGGAAAAAAATAATCCTATAAGCAAACCATACTTAACTTCTTTTTTATCTATATTTGTATTTACTTCTGGTAGAAGTTCTGAAAGAATTATGAATAAAATCATACCCAAAGTCATAGAAAGTAATATGCCCTCTAAAAGGGTATTTAAGTCTTTTTGAATCAAAAATAGAAAAAAAGCCCCCATAAAACTTGATAAGGTTAAAACAGTTAAAAGAATTAATTTAAAAAATTTACTTTCTTTTCGAGCTGATAAAACTATAGCAACTTCTAAACCAAATGGCAAATTATGAATACCCACAGAAATTGCCATTAATACACCCAATTTTAAATTATTAAGTCCTGTAACATAAATCGAAATTCCTTCTAATATATTATGGAGAATTAAAGAGATAGTAGTTATTAAACCAATATGAAATAAATGATTATTGTGTTCTATTTCATTATCGCCTTTTTCTTGATGTGTATGATGATGTTCTGGCACAAAAAAATCTAAAACTTTTAGTATAAAAAATCCTAAAAAAGTAAAAATAATAATAAGAAGTAAGGAAAAAGGATTATCTTTAATTTGGAATATTTCAAAGGTTTCTGGTAACAAGTCAAAAAAAATTAAATCGAGCATTATAATAAAAGTAAGTCCTGTTGTAAACAAAACTAGCTTACTTTTATTTTTAAAAAAATAAGTCAAAAAAATTCCTATTAAAAAAAATCCACTTACCAAGATAGTTAATAATAATGCTTTCCATTCCATATATATCACCTAATTTTTTATATTATATCATTTTTAACTTCAATAAAAAAGAAATTTGTAAATTTTTAAAAATGTGTTAAAATGAAAAAGCTGAAAAAAGAAAGGAATGTTTTTTATAACAACAGTTTATGATATTTTCAAAAATTTTGATGAAATAAGAACACAAGATTTTATAATTGCTCAAGAAGAATTTAAAATTCAAGAAGCTATTTTGTTCCGTGTTTACAAAAAAGATGAAAACAATAATTTTAAATATTTAGGACTTTCCTATATCAAATCTGATTCTTTGCATATTAATATTGAAGATGTCTCATCTTATTATGATAGAAGTCAACGTAAAAATCTAATTGAAATACATCCTTCAGCTACCTTGTTTCCCTATCATCGAGTTATTGAACTTCTTCTAACAACCTATTTAAAAAACAAAATACGTATGTACTATGATGAAAAAGATAAACAAAGAAATTTAAAAAAAAGTACATAAAATGCACTTTTAGGATTTAGGAATATTAGAAACTGGAACTGCTTCGATATAAAGTCTTCCACTAAAAGTTCCATTTACTAAAGAGATTTGATTTACATTTGGATCATTTTCTAACCATATTCTAAAAATAAGATGATCGGTTGTATTTTTAAGCAAAGCAATTGCATTTTCATTTAATTTAATATCTTCTATAGATGTAATTGTATTCATTGTTTCATTATTTTGCTCAGTATCTTTTCTTGTTGCATTTGCAAAATCACCACTTCCAACAATTTGATTTTCCTTTACTAATTCCCATCTTAAATATTTTGAATACATATTTTTAGACAATTGAATGTCTTTCATATAAACATCGTACTTGCCATTTACTGTCGATTCACTTTTACTCGTTATTGTAAATTCTAGTTTATCAGCTTTATTATTTTTTTCACTTTCTTCAATTAATACCATCATAGAATTTTTAATAGCACTTGCTTTTTCCAAACTGCTTTCCACTTTAAAAATACCAGATTTTGCAGTAGTAGTAGTGGTATCTCCACTAAAATTCACAGTAAAATAAGCGTATGTTCCACTAAATGCTAAAACTATTAATGATACAACTAATATCATTACTTTTGAAACATATTTTTCTCTTTTTTTATTCATAGATTATCACCTATTCTTTTTCTACATTATACTAAATTACTAAATTTTGTACAACATTTTTAATTTTCTAAATTGGTCAAATTCACTACATAAAGTTTTTCATCTTCTTTTACAACTGTTATAGAAACAAGTTTATCGTAACCTAAATCTTTTTGGTATATTATATTTGCTTTTATCAAGAATCCATCTAAATTTTTTTCTTCTTTAAAATATTCTATGTTCTCTATATCTTTTAATTCAATTTTAGCAACAGTTGGCAATTCTTGCTTACGAGTGTTGGTTGAATTGTCTTCCACTAATTTATAAATTGAATCCATAACTTTATTTCGAAACTTTTCTTGTTCTTCAGGATAAATAAACTCTAATGCACCTACATCATATTTACTAACCTTATTATTAATAGTGTACAAATCAATTAGAAAAAGAGAAGCAAGATATTTTGCATATTCTTGATAATCTATTGCATTTTGTTTTTCCAATAAATCTTTTAATTTTATAAAATTTTCCTTATAAATATCAGAATCTCTATCTTCTAAATTATACTCATATTTTTCAATACAATCCAAAACTTCAATCTTATTTTCATTTATGTTCTTGCTTTTATTTACTTTTAAAAAATAAATAAAAAAAATACTTACTATAAAAAGTAGAAATAAAAAGATAAATATAATTTTCTTTTTCTTTTTTTTGCTATCCATTATTATAACCTCTGTTTTCTATTTTTTATTATAACATTAAATTTTTTTTTTACAATTAAGGATTGCATTTTTTTTTATCTTTTGTTATTATTTAGTCACGCAGGTGTAGTACAATGGTTAGTATACGACCTTGCCAAGGTTGAGATGGCGGTTCGATCCCGCTCACTTGCTCCATTTGAAAACAACTTACGGACTATAACAAGTTCGTGAGTTTTTATTTTGTATAAAAGACTTAAAGTTCTCTTTCTAGGAAGGAGGACTTTTTTGATGTTGGAATTTAAAATTATTGAAACATTAAAGCCAAATACTGAAATCTTGGAGGTGATTAAAGATTACACATACAAAATTAAGAAAGGTGCAATAAAACATATTCTACATACTAATCTACAAGTTATAGAACCAACTGAATACATAATTATATATCCTACTACCCTTACAATACTAGAATATAAAATCAATGAAATATCTAACAAGCCATTCTACATTAAAGAGCATAATCAGAAATATAATCTGAAAGAAATTACACAAATTTTAAAGAAATTGAAAATTTAGGGTTTACTTTTTCCATTTTAGTTAGGAAACAGATGAGAGGACTAATTTTTTAGATTAGACTTCGTAAAATCTCATTTTAGTGAGGAAACTATTGAAAAAAGTGTAAAAAATGCGTAAAATTTCAACTTTTTTCATAATTACTATCTGAATTTCGGCTTCTAAGTGAGGAAACAAGTGAGGAGATGATTATTTTATGAGATGTGCAGTATATGTAAGAGTTAGTACAGACGACCAAAGAGATAATG
>CANPIH010000045.1 GCA_947574085.1 uncultured Mycoplasmatota bacterium
TCATTTGTGCCCAATCTAACGAATCTGCAAAATCAATATAAAAATAAATACCATTACCTAACCATTCTTTTCGTCCGTTTGATAAATGAAATTTTTGATTTCTTACAATTCTATTTGCGGAATATTGATTTGTCCCATGATAGCCTGTTAAATACATTGTTAGTAATCTCCCTTTGTTTATTATTCCCACTTAAATATAACATATTTAACACCCAAAGGCAAGACAACCCTTATTTGTGTTTTAAACACATATCAAAATCATAAATAAGCATATAGCAACATCTATAACACTAAAAAAATCAAACCTTTGATTTCAAATTTTTTAAGTTTTTTATTCTCTAGTTTTCTCAACATCATCAAAATCAAAATCAATTGTTTTTGATGTCTTAGCTTGTTGTTTGTTTTCTGCTTCATCAGAAGCTGTTTTTATATCATTTAACGCTTGTTTCTTCTCTCTAGCTATAGAATTATCAAACTCATTCAAAGTGCTCCTGCGTGGCTTATATGAAGCATTATCAAAATAAAAACTCTGTACCTCATAAAATTGATTATCTTTTACAATAAACCGTCCCTTTATATTGGGAATTGTACTAGCTTTATCATTACCCAGCATTATACGACTTGGTTCCTTATCGGCAAAATGACCACAAACTCGGTAAGCAACATTACTTTTAATCTGTCCCGTAATAATCGTACTGTCAGGGCGCTGAATCCCCATAATCAAGTGTATCCCCACCGAACGGCTTAGCCTTGTCAAGGTTTCAATGTTATCATACAAAATTCTCGATTTTTCTTTATCTCTCACGCTTAATAACTCCGCTAGTTCATCAATAAATATAATTTTTCTTTCTAATGGTATTAGTGCAACTTTATTATAGTCGTTTAGGCTTTCAACCCCACACTCTCTAAACAAATCAAGTCGTTTTTTGGTTTCCTCCACTGTATCACTTAATACGCTAACTGTTTCCTCATAATCATAATAAATCGGTACATCTTCTTTAAATCCTGAAAACGATACCCCACGCTTAAAATCAATCAAAATAACCTCATAACCTTTTTCCAATGCCTGATATATCAGGCATTTTAGGATATTGGATTTTCCGCTACCCGTTTCACCAGCAATAAAAGCATGGGGATATTTTTCTAAATTAATCTCCATAACCCCTAAATATGTCATACCTATTGTTAATATATCATCAAGAATATTTAAATAGCGTTCTTCCCACTCTATCATATTAGGCAATGGTTTACTTTCAATCACTAACCATATATAACGGTTGTCTTTTACGTCCTGAACAATATCAAGTATTTTATCATTCAAGTACATTTCTAAACTGTCCTTTTTCTTTTGCCATTCACTAATTGGTACAAGACTGTAAAACTTAACTGCACTTGCATATTCACTTACATCTTCATCACTACAGTAACTAGGCACTATATCATTAGAATGCAACCCGACACTAATAAATACCTCGTTAAAATAGTTTTCCATTTTCCTCATGGGTGCTTCTTTAATATGTTGCCATATTCCCACTCCAATCATAACTAACAGTCCAAAAATTATCATTTGTCCCGAAGCAAACATTAACAGTATCAGAAAAATATAACCAATCAGGACAATTATGTTATGTTTGGCAACACTAAGCCCCTTTTTTAGGTAATACCAGATTGATCCAATTGTTTTCCCGATTAACCAGCCAAATACATAGAATACATCTTCAATTAATGTATCGGTCAAACTTTGATTTTCTTTCTTCATAATCTCTCCTCATTTCTCTACATATTTTTATAATAATAAGATTTGATGATAAGATATGTTTTGTAATTAATCACAACCTTTCTAACTGTTTTTCTTGTTCCTTTTACCTTGCAAGGCATAGTGTAATTGTTCTTGTCATGAATGATTAAATTCAGGGCTTTGTAAACCTTTGTTTTATCCCTGAATGTAATGTAGGGATATTTTTCAAGCAGATTTCTAAAATAGTCACGGTCAATAACAATGCGATTATTTTCAACTATTTCTGTCGCTTCCAGCTTAGCCACAATACTAAGATATTCCTTAAGCAAAAATTCCAACAAGCTCATTATAAGTCACCTCTTGTTTTATCTTTCATCTTGACGGAACTGTTCAAATAGATATCAGTTGTTTTTATTTTGGCATGTCTTAATTTGTTTCTAACCTGATGTTTAGATTTGCTTTTTTGATATTCTAATTTGGCGGATATTCTTCTTAAATCAAGACAAGAAAAGCCATATAGTTTGGCTTTCTGTTGTAGATATTGGGATGAATAAAACAACCTTTTATTGTCTAAACCCTTATCACGATAATAATATATCGTATCTTTTAAACACACATAAAGAGGGAGATTATCTTTTTTATTAATAGTTGAAAATGCTTTTTTACCACCTTTACCGATAAATGAAAAACGAATTTTTTCATCACAAATATGACAATCTTCTATTTTGATTTGTGACAACTCCGATACCCTTAATCCCGTTTCAATCATGGTTAAAAAACTTACCTTTAATTTTTTGTTTTTTAAGCGGTCAATGGTTCTTTTAATTCTGGGATATTCTGCTTTGGTTGCTTTTCGATATTTTTTCTTAGCTTGTTGTTGAAGCCTTTCAATGTCCTTTAACTGTTTGTTGGTAATACTGATTTGATAGCATTTACAAAAATAAAGCAAGGCATTTTTGCTTTGTGAAAACTGGTTTTTATAATAAATATGAGCTAGCTTAGTAATTAGATTAGATACGTCTATCTTAGAACAGTCATTCATTAAATAATGCCCCTCTAACAGCCTAGCCATACGGTTATAATAAGTGTTGACCGTGTTAGGACGAAGCCCGAGGGAGGCGAGAAAAAGCTTATAGTTGGATAATAGGTTATACTTCATTTACAACTTCTCCCCTAAGTTACATCAAGAGCGTGTCATAATATATATTTATATATATTATGACATTATATGTTAATCTGTTTTTGACCCCTAAAGCCAGTAATACCATAGCATTTGGAGGTGTAACCTTTATATTTTAATATATGCGGTGGTTACACCTTGTGATACCGATATTTGACCGCTATTTTGCCCCATAAAAAAACATTTTTGTGTGGTGTAAAATAAGAAAATTGATTTTATATATTGAAGCAACAAAAAAAGTGATAAAACCAGTTTAGATTATCACTTTTTCAATATCTTATGGTAAAGATATTATTGTTTTGTAATCACATAAGCAAAGAGAAAAGCAATCAAATAAATGATTGCTTTTCTAATGGAGTATACCAATTATTATATCTTAATAATTCAATTCTATATCTAATTACACTATACTAAAATAATTATTGTTTTTTATCCTTAGATAAGTTAGGCAATTTTAGTTGTGTGTAAGTTTCATCATATACTTGTGTAACATCATCTTTTAATTCAAGTATAGTTTGTTTATCTTCCTCTGAAAGAGGAGAATAATATGTTCCTGTTTCTGGCAAATCTCCAACGTTTTTCCAATAACATGAAACTAAATCACTATCATAATAGCTATCAAAGATGACATATTTAGATAATTGCACTGTATATTTACTAAAGTGTTTATTATCCTCATAATAATCCTTATATTCTTCATGTATTTTATCAGGTGGTAATATACTATACTCAGTACGTTTATCAACAATAGGTCCTTCTATTAAACCATCATTCCATTCTTCAGTAACGTCATATAAATATCCTTGAATTTTACCGAATCTAATAAGTACTTCATTATCATAGGCTTTATCAACTTCCTGCCCTGACGTTAAAGCAGATATTTCCTCTATAGTATACCCCTTATCTGCAACCATTTTATTTACTTTATCATAATATGCTTGAACTTTATTATTAACGTTGTTAAATTTGGTACCTTTACCTCCGTTACTACTACATCCTACAAATAATACCATAGCAATTACTACAAAAAATATTTTTTCAATTTTTTTCATTCTATATTCCTCACTTATCTGTTCATAAATAGTATATTATCATATATATTAATCACTAAAATTTATATATTAACTTAATTACCCTCTTTTTTAGCTTTAATATATACAAAGTTATTATAACCATTACAATTACATGAAATAATAATAAACATAGCGTACCATAGAATTTCATACTATCTCTTACTTTTAGAGGGTTTAATGGATTTATATATATTGTCTTTTTTTGATTCTCTTTTTTTCCAATAAAAGTTAAAACCTCTTGTTTATATCCATAGGTTTTTCCTTCATATCTATATGAATATACAACATATTTTGTTATGCTCGTATGATAACCATCAACATCATCTACTTCACCAATCTCTTTAATTAAATCATCAATCCGAGCTGATACTTTAACAAAATTCTTAGTTTCATTAATGTATGTTAAGAACATAATTAAGCTAAAAAATATCATAATAATTGTATATATAAGTAATATATAATAAACCTTTAAGTTTTTAGTACCCATTTCCACTTGTATGTTCATAGTTCATCTCCTCTCCCATTAGACGAAAAACTAAATAATATATTGATTCCTTAACAATAACTTTTCTCCATTCTTGAATACTATTTATTAATAATTAATTTTTTAGCATCTTCATACCACATATATAATAACGCTGTACCTCTATTTATAGTAATAGTATGAGTACATCCTTCATCAACACAATCATCAAACACTTCTCTACCATTTAGTTCATATTTTTTTTCTTCAATATTACCCCAATAATTATACATTGCTGTTCTAGATCCTAATAATTCATTTCCATCAAAGTAATATCTAATATTCCATTCAGTACCAGTAATTGATGGATTTTCTAAAGATATTACATCTCCTGCACTTAAATTAATTTTCATTAGGGGATTATGATTTAATTCTGTAACTTTAAAAAATTTATAAAAATCATCTACGTCCTCTACTCCATCTGAATTTTCATCTAAAACAAACTTTAATTCACCTGAAAGTAACTTTATATCCAAAAGGTCACCTTTCCGCATATGTATAGGGTATGTAGATATATCAGAAGAGTTATTTTCGTCTAATTGCATATTTTTTGACATAGAAACACCATTATAAATATTAGGTTTAATATAATATTCTATCGTAGAACCTTCTTTATGACAACTAATCAATGTTTTATCTTCTACAAGACATTCGAATCTATAACTTTTACCGACTTCTAGTTGTATACCATTTTTATTTATAATGTTATCCTTAATATTTAATTTTAATGATAAATAAGTAGTATCCCCTTTTACAATATTAAACTCTTGTTCGTGAATGTCATATCCTTTTGCTTTAACTTTCAAAATGTATGTTCCAGGAAGTAACCCTCTAAACTTATAATATCCATTATTATCAGTTTTAACTGTATTTTTTTTATCTCCATCTTGCCATATTTCTACTACAGCTCCACTAATAGCACTATCATTTAACACATCATGCACATGCCCTTCCAATTTACCACTACCATAAGTACAATTATTAATAGAATTCCAGTTTTCAAAATGATAATTTTTTCTAAATATACTATTATTTTTATCCCATATACTTTCTTCAAGCACATAATTATATACATTTTTCAAAAATGTAGCTAACATAGTATCAGGTGTTAACTCCCATTTAGCATATAAAAATAATGTCGTATCAGCACAAATTAGAGGAGGATTTTCATTTAAACGAGGTTCTAAAGTAACATCAAACGCTGGTCCTGATTGAATATCAAAGCCTACTAAATCAAAGTTTTTTAATGCTGTTAAATTAGCACCAAGTTCTATACCAAAATTTCCCTTCCCCGCAATATTAATTGGTTTAAACTTTTGAGTCATATCACACAAATTTCTAAAATTTCCATTTTTATATTGAAATCCTTGTGTTGATTCAATTGTATAATTAATTTTTGCTTCTCCAGTAGCTGTATAAGTTACAGAAAAAACAAAATCAATTGATAATTCAGCATTTAACCTAACAGATACTCTACCAATTTCCTTACTTCCACTAATTTTTTCTATTGTTCCACTACCATGTGTAACATTTTCACTATTTTCAATTTTTGCTTCAATTCCGCCTTCAATAGTTGCTTTTTCTGTAATAGATAATGTAAATTCTTTCACATCTATATTAAACCAATTAAATTTGGCGTTTAAACGAGCAGTAACATTTGGAACTTTAATTTCAACTTTTCCACATAGCTTAACCTTATCAGTTAATTTATAACCATCACCAAAATTTATTTTAATTTTGCCAGGAATGAAAATACTTCCACCCATTTTTTTTCTTGCCTGTAATTCATCACTTGAATCATAATAAAATTCAACACCATCTAGAAAACATTCGATATTTTTCTCATCTATTTCCGTACCAATTCCCTCGAAATCAATTGATTTCAATATTTTTGATACATCATTAGGTTTACTTGCATTTATCTTTAATAAATTATCATTTTCCTTTATTACTTGTGTTGCAACCAAGGCGATAGAGTTTAAATTATCTTCTGTTTCAGGCAAAACAAACGCTGTTTCATTTTTTATTTTTTTTGTTTGTTCATTATAAGGTAATTCCACAATATAAGTTCCATCTTTATTTTCAAATATAGAATATTTAAGACCTTGTATTTCATCCACTAAAACACCTTCAGCATATTCTATATTTTCATGAGGATTATCTCCAATATTTGCTGAATCATTTACTTTTTTTATCACTTCTAAAACATGATTAATTTCTATTAAAGTTATAGTTTTATTTGGATAAAACATATTATCAATTAATTGCAAATATCCATCACTAATTGCTATGTAATCTTGACTAGGATATTTTAATTGTTCCATATCAAAACAGAAATCTTTCACTTCTGGACGATTCACATATCCCATAGCATTCGCAACCGTTACCGCAACAAACTCTCTAGTCGCATAATCATTTGGTGAAAATAGTATCATATTATCTTCATCAGCTTTTAAGTCTATAATACCATGTTGGATAGCTGTTTCTATTTTACTAGCGTCATTTGCTTTATCAAAATCATCAAAGCTATAACGCTCAAATTCACTTGTTAATTGTAAGTTATCTACTAATTTTGTTATCCACTGTTCCCTTGTAACTTCCCCTTCATCAACAACTTCACCATTTTCCATTGTATATCTTACTAGAATCTCAAGAGGATATGTATTGTTACCAAACTTAACATTCTGTGTTAATTTTATTTCCTTTGTATTAGGGTGTTCCGTTTGAGCATTTACAGAACTTACAGAAAAACTACTAACTACCATACTTGAAATTATTGCTAAAACCATTACCTTTTTTAACTTATTTTTATTTTTCAAAAATAATATTGAAAATAAGCTTAATCCAGCAATTCCTATTAATCCCGTAATTGGTGATATATCACCTGTATTAACGCTGCTATTTATATCGTTTGGATTATCTTCACTTGGTTTAATAGTAACTTTTCCATTGCTTCTTTCAACTATAACCTTATATTCCTTTATTTCATTTGCTTTTAATAATGGAATATTAAATGCAGTTTTTTCACTTGAAGATAGTTGTTCTGGAAGTGATATGTTTACTTCAACATCCTTCATATCATATCCATTAGTATTTTTGATACTAAGAACTACAATGGCTTTATCTTCATCCTTATAACTCTCTTTATCTGTTATTGTAATTACTTCTAAACCATCCTGCGATGATGTTTCAGCAAATACATTTACTGTTGTTATGGATATCACCATTAAAAAAACAGTAAAAATTGAAAATACTTTTCCTAAAATTTTTTTCATTTCTTTTTCCTCCCTGATGTAATTTTTTAGAATAAAAGCATTAAATATTGGAAATACTAGATATAGAAATAGCAAGGGATTTCGTAGAATATTTAATTCTACGAAATCCCTTGCTATTTTAATGATTATAATGAAATTGACCATAATTTTGACCATTTATAATTGTGATAATAATTCCATTTGTTTTACTTTATGCGTTTCTGTTGAGTGAACATAAATAGACATTGTAGTTGAAACATTAGAATGACCCAATATTTCACTAAGCGTTTTAACATCCATACCAAGTTCAATACACCTAGTTGCAAATGTATGGCGCAATGCATGAAAATTAATCGTTTGTATATTGATTAATTTAATTGTTTTTTTAAATTGATACTGAATTGTCCGAGGATCAACCATATCCTCATTTTTATTTACAAATATATAATGATTATTTGTTATTTTTTCTTTTTCATAATAAGTTTTTAATATAGAATATAATACCGAAGATATCGGTATTTTTCTTTGTGCATTTTTTGTTTTTGGAGATGTAATAACCAAGGCTGTTTTTGTTATTTGATGACTTTTATCTTTTCTTTGAACCCTTTGAACTGTTTTATTAACAATAATATACTTATTCACAAAGTCAATATTTTCCCATTTAAGCGCACATAATTCACCAATTCTTAGTCCCGTATATAAACATATTAGAATGGCTAATGAAATCATATCTAATTTATTTTTAGTATAAGTTTCTAAAATACATTGTTCATTTCTTGATAATACTTTAATATTTTTAGCTTCATTAGTTGGCATATCTATTTGTAAATAAAATTCTTTAATATAATCTTTTTTTTGAGCAAATAGTATCGTTGATTTGATTACATAGATGATACTTTTAATTGTGCTAGATGATAATTTTTGCTTTGTTTGTTTATTTTTTAAGTTCATCAATGTCACTATTGTTTCTTGTATTATATTGTTAGATAATTCATCTATATATGCTTCCCTTAAAATAGAACTAATATAATTTTCATATAAATTGAGATATTTGTTGTAAGTGGATTCTTTGATAAAGTTTTGTTTATATTTTATCCACTGATTAAAAACCTCATCAAATTTTATTTTTTTATCTTGTTTGATTTTATCAGGCAAGTGTATATCATGTTTTATTTGCTCTTTTAACTTAGCTTTTACCTCTCTGTATGACCTTGCGTATATTGATTTATATATCGTTTTATCATGAATTCTAGCTTTAATATAGCGGGCTTCCCAGCGTCCGTCTTTTCGTTTATGGATATTTTCTCCTCTTCTTGACATATTATTTTGACCCCTTTCTTGACCATAAATAATTTATGATTGTATAAAAATGTCGTCAAGTTACTTAAAAAACGGGAATTTTGTTGCAAAATACGACATAAAATGGGATAATTTAAATGGTTACTAGTAAGAATTAGTTATCGTAGAATTAAATATTCTACGAACTAACAAGATAAATTTAGTCAGTATATTAATATGTAATGTTTATAAAAAGTTGCTATATATTTTGATAAAAAAACAGTGAAGCTACCGTTTGCGGTAATCACTGTTTTTCGTCATTGTAGAATTATCGAGTAATATATCTTTGTGCCTATCTATAAAAGCAATGGTAGACACAATTGTCGTAGCGTCGATAGCCCCTATCAAATTACTTAAGCGTTCTTCATTCCAAAATATATCATCAAGAGAAGCAAGTGAACATGATACTTCTTGTATTGGTAAAGCAACCCAATTATAACTATCTGTATGTCCCACCAGCATATTAAAATGTGTACTTCTTGCTTCAATAGATGCTTCATAATAATTTTCATAATTAGTAATTGATTTCAAACTAGCTTGCCATGTTTCCTTTTTATTATTTAAAGTTATAGAGCATTTTATTTTTATATCGTCTTCCATACAACCTACCTCCTTTATAATAAACTGTATGTAAATAGGTTTTAGAAGATTAATATTATTTTTCTGTTACAAGAATTTTTCCTATCTATTAAATTTAGAATATAGTTGATACTTGTATAGGATAATAAATTGAAATATCAATCTATATAAAATAAAAAAGTCTTTAAATTTAAAGGCTTTTTTATGTATGTGTATGCGATATTTTTAGTTGTGTATTTTGAACCCCAGCCGTCGGTCCTGTTGCTCCATCAGCTCC
>CANPIH010000046.1 GCA_947574085.1 uncultured Mycoplasmatota bacterium
TTTCAAGACGAATTAAAACAACCGAATGAGCCATAGAACTAATTCCTTCACTTGCAATAGCTTCTTTATAATTTGCTTTTGTAAAAGCAAAATATTCAAAATTTTCCTCCGTTAAAGTAATATTGTCAAGCATCATTGGCTTTTCTTCCTCGGAAATTCCTTCGTACAATTTTTCCATAATTTCAGGTAATGTTCCTTCAATATTTTTTGATTTAATTTCTTCTTTTCCACATCCTACTAATAAGAATACTATTGCGATTATGCTTATTGCATACATTATTTTTTTCATATCATTCAATCCTTTCCAATATTTCTTTTTAATTTTCTATCTTCTTTTTTTCTTGTGACAGTTTTGAAGTTTCTACAAGATTTACAAATAAAAGTATTAAACTTCCAATTAAGAAAACGGAATAAAGCATTCCTACTGTAGAACCAGATTTTACTCCTTCTATATTAGCAAACATTTTACCATTTGAGAAATAGGCTTTTACCATTTTTCCTTTAGGGTAGGAATATACATTATGAGCATTTCCTAGGTCATAAGTTTTTCCTTCGTGGTTTACTTTTATCTCATATTTTGAATAAGTAGAATTATTCTTTTTATTTCTTATCTTTTTTTCTTCAGCACTTATAACTGTTACAGTTACCTCTTCGTATTTAGGATTGCTATTTTTTACTCCAAACCAAAGCCCAACCGTAATAATAAGACAAACGCCAAATAAAATCCATAAAATTTTCAATTTACCTTTCATAAAGCCCCTTTTATCTCAAAGAGATTATTGTACATTTTCCATGTTTTAAAGAAAACGTAGCAGAAAAAGTTCTTTCATTTTTGTCTACCCATATGTATCGATCACTCGAAGTTGTTTTTCCGGCAAGAATACCTTCTATACCTCCTAATTTTTCTACCATTTCTTTATAAGTATAAGATTTTCCTTTATTTAAATCTTCTTTTAAATCATTATAAATAGAAAAATCTAAATTTTCATTTTTTATTGTTGATTTCTCAATAGTGGCTTGAATCATTGGACTAGTTGTCTCTGTTAGAATAATATAATTTTTGTTATCCAATTTCCAAGTGAATTTGTCTTCTTCCCCATTTTTGCTTTGCTCAGCTTCAAAACCCATAATTTCATTAATTTCTTCTGGTGTATTTTCAATCGTAATGGATTTCATACAATCGGTAATTTCACATTTACTTTGAACTTTTGAAGTATTCTCTTCTTTCTTTGTTTCTGTAATTTTGTCAGAACATCCTGTTAAAATAGATAAAGATAAAACTCCAATAAAAACTATTTTTATTTTTTTCATTTTTCAAAACTCACCTTCTATTAAAAGTATAGCATATTTTTTACATATTTACTTCTTTTTCTTTTAATTTTTTATATCTTTTTGGAATAACTATTCTCACAAGATTTGCAAGTAATTTTTAATGTATAATTATCGATTTTTTTCTCCAATAATGTTACTAATGGGTCGCTATCTTTTGGACAACAATATCTATTTTTAATTACCACCAATTCATCATGAGATTCTTTACATAACTTACTATCTTCAAAATCTATAAATACACTTCCAATACTCCCACAATTGCATTTGTATTTCAACTCTATTTTGTCATAAGTAGAATAACACAAATATCCTATATTTTCATTACACACTTCACAATACATCCAACCGCCATAATTTGTTGCAAGTCTAGTATTTACTAACTCTTTATTTTTTATTATTCTTGCCATTCTTTTCCTTCTTTCCAAATTAAAATATTTTTTCAACCCACTTAATATATTCATAAATCCAATTGCTTTGGTGACTATCTACAATTATGTTATGGGCTAATTCAAGATTATCTGTAATTATATTATCTACTCTTAATTCAATCATTTTTCGCATGGTTTCTTCATTATTAATAGTCCAAGCGTATATTTTTTTTCCTTCTTTATGAAGTTCATTCACTAAGGAAGCCGTAATATTAGTAGCTTCTAAACTAAAATCATCGGCATCTGGAAATGCATGAAAATTCCCATAAAAAACACTAGCTACGTAAATAGTTTTTATCCGATCATCCATTTTTTTAACATTTTCTAAAACAGAATAATTTTGAGAAGCGATAAAAGAATTTTCCATATAATCTATATCTTTAATTATTTGAATTACAGAAGATTCAAAATTTTTTTCTTTTCCTGTTGGCTTTAACTCAATATTAAGCTTCATATTGTTTTCTTTTGCCCAAATTAAAACTTCTTCTAAAGTAGGTATTTTTTCGTCTTTAAATTCTTCATTAAAATAACTTCCAACATCTATCTTTTTTAGTTCTTCTAATGTTAAATCCTCAATATTTTTTTCCATTTTTGCGACTCTCTTTAAACTTTTATCATGTATTACTATTATTTCTTCATCTTTAGTTTGTTGTACATCAAGTTCTATAAAATCCGCTCCTAAGTTTTTCGCTCCTTCGAACGAAGCCAGTGTATTTTCTGGATATTTTATTGAAGCTCCCCTATGAGCGGTTACATCAATTTTTCTTATGTATTCGATATTTAAATTATATTTTCCGTTATATAAACCATGAATGAAAAAAAATCCAATACCAAAAGAGATAATAAAAAGAATTGAAAAAAATCTCTTTAAAATTTGATTATTTTTTTGATTTTTATCTAATAGATAAATGGGTAAGTGAATTATCTTTTCTTCTTTTTTCTTTTTCTGTATATAAAATAAAGAACTGATGGTAGCGTAGCTAATAGAAGTAGCAAGAAGTGTAAAAATCAAAAAAGACAAAGCAAGAAACCCCGATATAATCGTAGCAATCACACTTTTTAAAAGAATACTTTTTAACCAATGAGAAAATAAAAAAATTCCAAGTATTCCAAAAACTATAAAAAGTACATAAATAAAAAAGAATATAAATTGTACAACAATTAAGACCATCCAATCTTTTAAGTGACTTTTGTACCCCAAAATGCTACTTTTTCTTCTAGCATCCTTAAAAGAAATTCCTTCTATAACGTAATAATGGATCGCATAAAGCCATTTTAAGATAAAGAAAATAGCCAAAGATATTAAAAGCAAAATTATTATAAACAATAAGTCATTTTTTAAAATATACTCCACTATATAATCGGGAAATCGAACAGAAGAAACAAAACTAGAACCAATTCCAATATTTACAAATGGAATTAAAAATAAAACAAGAACTGCAAGAGATACATTTTGTAAACGAAACATGTTTTTACATTTTTCTAAAGCGAGTCTAATGGCATCCATTATTTTTATTTTTTGCTTTTGATAGGAATAATCCAAAATAATAATAAGAGTTGTAATATCAAACATTGTATAAATCATTACTAAAAACAATAAAAAAAATAACAGAAAAAGAGTAATAGGATGGACAAAAAAAGGATAAATATTTTCAAGCGTCAAATAAGAATATCCGCGGAATTTCATAATCAAATCAAAAAGATGAACAAACAATGGGGTGAAAAGAAAAACAGAAAGCAATTTAAATAAAAATTCAAAAGCTACCAATGTTTTTAAATTGTATCGTAACATTTTTCTCGTTTCCTTCAGAAACTTCATAAACACCACACTACTTTCTTTTTGATCAAAACAGAAAAAAATTTAATTCTAAATTAAATAATCTTAAGATTCTTCCATAAAATAGGAATTTAGTTTTATCAAATTTTCCTTTTCAATATATATAGTAACACATTTTTCTTTTGTAAAAAAAGAATGTCCATTGTATTCTAAAAGTAAATTATCCTCAGAATCTAAAAATTGCCAAATTTTTCCCAAATGATTATCATTACTACCTTTTTGCCAAGTTGCATTTTCAAAAAGTTCTATTAATTCTTTTACAACTGCCTCTTCTTGAATAGTTTGAAATTCTTTGTATTTGTGATAACTATCTAAAGTTTTTAAAGTACCAGATTCTTCATCAATTCCAAGAATTATTTTTTTTGTATTTTGCAATAGGGCTAGTAAACCTTGCACTTCTTTTTGGCCAGCTTCTTGCTGTTTTTTTTCTTCCAACTCTTTTTTTAGTTGTTCTTCTTTTCTTTCTTTTTCAATTTGTTCATTTTTCACTTTATTTTCTAAATATTTTTTTTCTTCTTTTTTAAAATGATCAAAAGTAAAAAATAAAGTAATACTCATTCCTAGCAATAGCAAAACGAACCATACAAGTTGTTTTATTTTCATGAATAACAACCCCTTTTCTCTTTTATTTTTTATTACTTTTTTTCTTTTTGGGTAAATACAGACAAGTTTCTGTAATAATTTCTTTTACTAATTCTACATTTTCGATATCTTCAATAAAATACATAGGTTTTGCCCCATCGTAAGGAATTTCTTCTTTTAAACAATATTTTTTATTTTCTTCTACTTGCTTAATAAGCAAACGATTGTTATAAAGTCCTCCAAATAAAATGCCATCATAATAAAGTAGATATTCTCCCATCATTGGTTTACAAGTGATTTTTTCCAACACGCTTAATTGTTCTAATACGTATTCTTTATAATCGTTTGTTGTTCTCATTTCTTTCCTCCAATACTTCTTTAACTACTCAAAACTTTATAGCAATTATTATAGCAAAAAATTAATGAAATAAATAGGAGTGAACCGCTTATCATAAAGATTTATAATATTCTTCATCTTCTATAACGCAATATTTGAGTACTTTTTCTTGCTCTTTAACAATAAATATATCCTTTATACCTCCATTAGCTTCTAAACTATTGCACCAAGCCATGTAGAATTTTGTTTCAAAAAATTTATCATTGGTTTCAAAAAATATAGAACCTCCATCATTAGAGGCCTTGTAAACCTCCATCATCTTTATCCACTCTTCCCCTGTTATTTTTTTTGCTTTCAATTCTTTTTTTAAATTGTGTTTTTTGCCATTTTCATCCACATACAAAATGGTTTTTAAATAAGAATAAATTTTTCTTCCTTCTTCAGGTTCATAATACAAATTCAAGTTATCTTCTTTTCTATCCATTTTTGTCGAATGAAATCTTTTCCTGTTAACTTTATTTCTTTTTTACATCCTGTTATAAGAAATAAAAAACAAACCAGCCATAGTATTTTCATCATTTTTACCCACTTTCTTATACACATAGTATAACAAAAAAAGAACAATTCTTAAATAAAATTGTTCTTTAACACGATATAACCTTCTATTGTAAATTTTATTGACAAGTATCTTTTAAAGGAGGAGACAAAAAACTTATTTTTTGTTTTCTAAATAAAGCATTGCTTTTTTAGCTTGTTCGTATTCTAGGAAATGGTTAATTTTATATGTCTTGTCATTTTTTACAAAGTTAGAACCCGTTTGATGAAAATCAAATTTTACTTTATATTGCTTACAGGTTCTATAAATATGTTCTACCCAAGAAAATTCACAAATACGAGCGTTTTCATAAGACTCACCACTTACAGAAACTTTTTCAATTTTTCCTGTACTTAAATAGCAACTCAAGTCTATATCTTCTAATAATGGTGAAGCAAAAATAAAACGATGTTTTATTTTACAATTTAAAAATAAAGGAAGCCTTTCTTGCACTTTTTCTTGATTTTCACAAGTTACAGCAATTATAACATTGGAGTACCCTTCTTCCCAATCGTTAGGAATACAACTAGAAAATCGCTCAATTCTTTTGGTAGGAATTAAAAAGGTTATATCACTTCGAAGTTTGATAATTTCCCAAACTTCTTCTCGCCATGCGTCGGCTTCTTCTAAAAAAAAATCGGAGGTAAGACAAATAGCAACTTCACTGTTGGATTTGATTTTAAATTCACCATTTTTATTTCTTTTAATAGGCAAATAAAAATTGGTTTTGGATTTGGTAATGGTATTGGTATCAATATTTCGTTTGGAATCTAAATAATATACGTAACAATGAAGACAACCTGGGCTACATTTATGACATCCATGCCAAGGATTCCATTGTACATTTCTCATGACAATCACCTTATTGTTAGTATATCATACGTTTTCTTTTTGTTTAACCACTTAATTTTTTCTTCTAAATAGATTTAGAAAAAACTCTATAATTTTCATCAAAAAACAAGTGGCAGGTACTTTTTCATCCGTTAAATCTTTTTCTTTGACGTATCCATTTTTATCAGTTTTATATGGTGCAGTTATCCCTTTTTGTTGATTGGTATCTTGTATGGTAACTTTTTTATTTTGATACGTTCTTTTTATAGTGGTTCCATTTTCATCTTTATAAAGTGGTCCATTTAAATAAGCTGTATCTCCCTTTTTATATTTTAATGAAACTTTTTGCTCATTTTCTAAATGATTTAATCCGTTTTTACGAATGAGTTCTGGGTAATCATAAAATGCCTTGTCTCCATCCACTCGTGATTCAATTCCTGGAATTTTATCATGATCTGTATATTGCCATAATCCACTACTCCCACGATAAGAAAAATCTTTTCCCCATTCAGCCACCCATTTGTCGTATTTAGAAAGTTTTTCATCGTTTAATATCCCATTTAATGTACTCAAACTGGCATAAATTCCTACGTAATAACCAGCACTTTCAATTTTTTCACAATAGTGATGAACAATATCCACTAGTTTTTCTTTGGGCAAAGACAGTTGACCTCTTTCTTCCACATCTAAAAATACAGGATATTCTAATTGTTTATCTTTAATTAAGCGAAGAGTATGTTCCGCTTCACTTTCTGCCATACTTAAAGTAGTAGCGTAACTAAATAAATACACTCCATAAGGTATAGAAAATCTTTCACATTCTTTGGCATTTCTTTCAAATTTTACGTCATCTTGATCTTTTACATTATTTCCCCATCCACATCGAATGATCGCAAAATCTATGTACTTTTTTGCTTCATCCCAATTTATTTCTCCTTGATAACTGGATACATCGATTCCTTTTTTCATTGTATCACCTCCTATACTATAAAATATGTTTTTTTTACTTTTTTGCGTAGTTTAAATATCACAACTTTTTTTAATTTGCATATATATGCTTTTTCATCTATTTTGCTTGCATTTTTAATAAATAAAAACAAAAAAAGTCATTGAAATTAAATCAATGGCTTTATCTTTTATGCTCCTTGTCTACCTAAATATTCAATAACTATAGTTAATAAAGGGTTTGTAAAATAAGAAGTTGAACTAATATTTGGTAAGTCAGGAGAATCTAAATATATATTTTGATCAGTTAAATTTACCAATTCATACAAATCCGTTGTATTGGTTACTGCAATAATACCTTGTCCTACCATTTGTACAGGTATCTCTTCTGTTATAAATTGACTTGTTCCAATATAAATATTGTCTGTTCCAGCTTTTTTGAATCCAAGAGATACAAAATCGGTTGTTTTATCAAATACATTGTTTTTATGTAAAACATAAGCATTTACTGTAAAGGTAATTTTATAATAACCTTCTATATTAAATTGTATTGTTTCATCGGTTGTATCTAAAGTTATTAAGTCACTTATATCCAATTCTTCTCTATCAATAGGAAGTCGACCTTTTGCTGGAACTGCTAACCCATTACCTACTGTACCATTATTAAAAGTGGCAAGGTAAGCAGAACGAGCAATATTGGTTCCTGCAGGTCCAACGGGTCCTGTTGCACCTTGAGGAATCGTAAAATTTATTTCATAACTTTCGCCTTGGTTCATCGAATTTTCCTTTCTAATGTACTAAGGAGTTGTATTGGTTGGAGTTATAGTGACACTTGCTTGACTACCAGCAGCTCCAGTTGTTACTGTACCAATTACTAATCTAGGTGCTGGTCCTGTTGGTCCTTCTGCACCTTGTGGCCCTGCTACTCCTTGTGGTCCTACTGCTCCAGTATCTCCTTTATCGCCTTTTGGTCCTACTGGTCCTGTTGGTCCTTCATTACCAGTGTCTCCTTTATCTCCCTGTATTCCTTGTGGTCCTACTGCTACCTATCTGGATTTCTTCAAAATAATAATTGTAAAAATAACTTCCATATTTCTTGCTTTTATTATTTATAAAAGACAGACTTTTAAGTCTTTTTATGTTATAGAAATTAAAAAAACTATCTAGAAATTAATCATTTAATTTCTAAACAGCCTTTTATTCAATGAGAATTGAAACTAGACAATATAAAAAAAATTTCAAGAGTTATTTTATTGTATATCTATTCTATTATTAATTTGTAAAATGCATAGTATAAATAGCATTATTTTTTATATCTATTATTAAAAATTCAAATATAGGATAATAAGTATTTCTTTTTTCTAAAATAGCGTAATAATTTTGCTTGTTCAAAAGTTCATCTTCATTTATATTTTCATTAAAAAGTTGTATTTCACTTTCTGTTAAATTTTTAAAAAAATAATTTTTTATATAAACACTATATTTTCTTTCAAACTCTGCCTCATTTTCGTTTATTCGTTTAAAATAATTTTGATTTTTAATAATGTCGATATTCTTTTTTGAATAATATAGTATGTTCATAGAAGCCGGATCTTGTGATATTTGTTCAATGATATTAATCACTTTATTTGGATTTGGGATTTCAATATTCCAATTTTCTTTATAAAGAGACTGTATATCTGTTTGAAAAACTTTCATTAAAAATAAACATACTAGAACTATCCAGCTCAAGATTATAAATGTACAGATAACAACAAATATAATATTACATTTTCTTTTGTTTTTTTTCATAGTCTCCCTTGTTTCTTTAAATTTTATTATTTTTAATTATCAAAAATTACTAACTCATAAGATACATCCCAATTATAAGGAGTTATTAAATTCAAATTTTGAGAATAGTAACCAAAATTATTGGCTATATTACCTACACTATTCCATTTTCTCTCTTCAGTAAAATCATATTTATCAAAAATTTTAACTTGCATAGTAATTAAGCCACTATCCAAATTTCTTGAACCATCTATTTTATATGAGAATTTACCCACAGATAATTTTAAATCTAAGTCACTCTCAAATTTTGAACTATTTATACATGTAAATGTTTCTTTATTTTTATTTTCAGATACACATTCATTTACTTTCTTTTTCATTTCCAAAGAATTTTTAACTTTGGTTACTATCTGATTTCTGGTTTTATTTGATAAATTATTGTCACTTAATGCACTATTTAACATACTTGATGATATAGGTAAATCAGTATGTTTACCTATAAAACTACTTACTTTTTGAGTTACATACTGAAAAGTGCTTTTAGCCACCTTTTTAACACCATTAGAAACTGTATTCCATAAATTTTTAAAGCTAAAATTCCCACTTGTATCTTTATTAGTAACAGGATTATTTTCACAATAAGCATATAAGTTGTAACCTAAATAATTCTCACTTGTTCCAATGATACCATCCGCATTCAAAAATCTTCCCCAAACTGGATTATAGTATCTACTATTTAAGTAATAAAGATTGGTTTCTCTATCATAATAGTAACTTCTATATCGATATGGGTTAATATTTCCTATATGATTTTCATCTTCTACTTTATTTCCAAGAACATCTTTGATACTGATAATCGCACCATAACTATCGTATTCATAGGTACAAATTAGATTGTAATTACTGTCGTATATACCTAGAATATCTCCTTGATAGTTCTTCTTGTAATAATAGGTTTCTTCGTTATAAAGGAATCCTATTAATTCATTTTCGTCAGTTCTCATATAGTATAACACATTTCCATTTGTTTCTTCAAATACGATATTCGAATTCTCTACAAAGTAGTTTGTTTTAACTCCATTTATATTTTTTTGAATTCTTATTCCTTCTTTATTATAGAAATACTCTATATTAGACGTATTATTTTCTAAACTTTGTAGTTCTCTTCCATACCACGATAAATAAGTATTTCCAATTGTAATTGGGTTTCCTATTTCATCATA
>CANPIH010000047.1 GCA_947574085.1 uncultured Mycoplasmatota bacterium
TATTAATAAATCATGAAAAATGCTTAAAATAAGAAATTTACTCGTCAATGCTGTCCAATCCCATTATTCTATTGTTAATCTTAATTGTATGAACTATATACCATAAAAAAGTTAATTTTTATTATGAATAATTTCAGTGAACTATCTTGTAAATTGTACATTCTTTATTTTATTTTTGTACAGTATAAACATAATATACAAGATAAGAGAGTAAATTTATTTAATTAAATCATACTCTCTTAGAAATAGATTATGCCACAACTCCCAACAGCCCTGGAATTAAATAATATGCACCTGCAGCAATACATGCAAGGATGATAAGAATAACACCTGCACTTACAGACGTATTTTCTACAAGTTCCCAATTAAATTCAAAATTATTATTAATGTCAGGTTTTGGAATAATTTTAAATCCAATTTCTATAGTTATTCCTTCATTAACTGAGTCAGTATCTGGAAAAATATCTTCAGTACCAATAATAAATGATAATTTAGGAAAAACTTCATCAAGTTCTACCTTGAATCCAATTTGACCAGAAGTAATAGAAACAGCTACATCCTTTAAATTATCTAAAGTAGTATTAATAATATCTAGCCCTTCAAAATTACCTAACTCTACATTAGCAGTAATATTTTCAATACTAGCCTCACATGCTGAAGATAATGTTCCATCATTATTTAATGAAATTGTAATAGGTTTTCCATCTGATTTGAAAACATAATCACTGGTAATTTTTGATGTTACTTCAATATCTAATCCAGATAAGTGAATAGTCTCTAATTTAATTTCCTCACCCTCATAACTAATACCTGCATTAGTTATTCTATCAAGATACCCTAATGGTTCAAATACATTATATGCATACTGATCTCTTTGTACATCATTTAATACCGATTCATTTCTATCAGCTAGTTGATCAGGTGATAAATATTTTACATCATCAAAATTTGAAATTCCACTATCCCTACCTGAATAACCAACCTTATCTAAATCAAAATCTGGACTTGAATTAAACTTTCCACCATTACTACTATTTAGTTCAAAGAATTGGTCAAAAGCCCAATTTTTAGGAATAGGGTATCCCAAATTACAACTAAAACCACTCGACATATCAGCAACAAATGAATATTCTGCAAGTCCTAAATCACTAATATATGTGCATATATATCTTGGAGCATAAATTCCAATTTTATAATTTTTAGTATTTGTTAAACTATTAAAGATCATTTTTAATTTTCTAAAGTATGGAACAATGAAAGAAATCATTTGAAATCCATAACAATCAAAATCAACTGCAAAATAGATAGTGGTACCACTTGGAATCCCTATACGCTTAGCAGCTGCAATTGCAGTATGCGCATCTACAATCCCTTGTCTTAAATCCTGAAAATATTGTAATTTATATCCTCCATCTTGATAGATAGGAAATACCCTCAATCCAGCATTTTTAATATTTTTGATTTCTTCAAAAGTTATAAATTTTCTTGTACTTCCTCCAACTGTGCCTGTTAGATATCGCCCAACAACTTGATAACCAGCAGCCTTTAAATCTAATGCTTGCTGAGCATTTAAAACATTAGAACAGTCACACGCTTTTGATTTTCTACTCGTATCTCCTTTACTCGTTAACAATGATTTCATTGTTGCACAATTCACCTCTCCAGGTGTTACTAGTCCAATACCTGTCAAGGCATAAAACTCTTGAAAATCTGTAACTAGCGATTTAGTGGTACTATCAAAATTACCATCAAATCTTTTTGGATTATATCCATTTAAATAAAGACCATACTGTACTAATTTATTATATTTAACATAACTTCCATTTTGACCTTGCTTCAATACATTGGGAAATTTATTTGTTGTTTGAGCCCCAAAGTTTGTTCCATCTAAACTCCCCATGAAATCAGTATAAATACCCTCTGCCGCTTGTAAAGCTGCTATCATTGCATATGCTGTAAATCTTGAAACAACGCCATCACACGGACCAACTCCTATAATATCCGACCAATCAGCATTTAATTGTCTTTGAATAGTACGAACATTTACATCTCCACCATTAGTTTTATTAAACCAATTCAATGATATTAATCCCATCCAAACTTTCCAGTCAATAATACCAGTTTGTTCCAAATTCGCATACGCTTGGTATTGCTTAACTGCATTTACTCCTGTAGTATAATAAATTCCTGTAATTCCACCTGCATTGAATCCTTTTGCAAATAAAGCACACTGTAATATACATACATTAGGATTAGAAGCATCACTTGGCTCCATTTTTGAAACTGTTGGTAAAGATCTCATTTTATTTAACGTAGCATTCCCAACAACCCCTGTTACTGGAGAAACATTATTTTCAATTTGAAACGCTCTAATTAATCCTTGACACAGTAATGACCCTGTAATTCCATCTTCATCTAGAGTAACCCATTCTTTTCTATGTCCATACATATTATTTAAATATTTTTGTGCTTTTTGAATATTTTGATCTGCCATATTTTTTCTTCTCCTTTACTTTTTTGTAGAATTTATACCGGTATTTTTTCTACACTTATATCTTAATATATTTATTAAACACAAATGTGCCTTTTTAAAGTTAATATATGATGCTATATATACACCAATTAACAACATTATTACACATTCAATCATCACAACCCAAAGTCTTCTTTAATTTGTCAAAAACAGCTCATACAAGACACTAACTTTAAATTGCATTATATAATTAGACATCATTTATACAGTCTCAAGCCTTAAATATTGAAAAATCAAAATAAACAGCAAACAATACACTAGCAAAAATTAAACAAAATAATATAATATGTGTATATATTTTCTACTGAATTAGCTTCCTTTTCTTAGGGTATAAAACGTTTAATCCTATTGTGTATTTAAGTTTTGTGAATGATATTTTTTTGTACTGTCCTGCATGATAAAGTTTTTTTATATTATTAATAGAGAACCCCTCCCTATCAAGATTTCTGATAATACATCCATAAGTATCATCAAATATTTTGAATCTTACAACTTTGTAGTTCTATTCATCCCAAAAAAGGTTCCTTTGTTAAATAATCAAATATCATATTTTTGTGAACAAACTTATACACTCGAAAACAAAGCATTGTCATTTTAATTTATTCCAATGTAAGCATTCTAAAAATATCTATATTAAATTTATCATTAGAGAAAGATTCTAAAGACTTGGTCATACTTTTTTTGAGTGATTATCCTCTACCTTGATTATATATATTATTTGATTGCACTACTATTCTTTTTAGACTCAGTAAAAAATATACACTTTTGAAAATAATGTTTCATAATTTAAATAGATATCAAAGCATGAAAAAGCTTATTTTCTATTTTTTAAATTTAATTATTGTTTTAAGATAATGGTATTTGATTACACTATCATAAATGATAATTATCAAATATGTTTGTGCTTAGAATATTTATTATTGTAATAACAACACCACTATTTCTTTATATTGATAAAATATTCACTATTTTAAAAATAATATATTAAATCATGTTATAATAAGTTCGTGGCAAAAATGTTTAAAAATTTTGATTTTTATAATTGACTTAAGAATAAATATGTTAAGTGATTGTTTGTTATATTACAACTTAATAATACTTTATTAAGTTGTATGCTAAATACTTTTTAACAAATTAAAATTCTAATAAACACTAAAAATATATTTTTTAAGTATTTTGTATTATTTATTCTTAATAACTTGTGCTCTTTAATATTCTCTGCCCATCTATTTAAATTAAAGAAAGGAACGGTATTTATCAAGTTTAACTTATAGATATATTGATAATTAAACTTGACTATTTTAATACCAACACAACATGATGAAAAAAATTTTATTACTTTTATTAGGTTTTAGTTTAATTACTTATTGTTCAATTTTTAATATTTCTGCTTTAGATACAACATTAAATTATGAACAAAAACATTTTATTGATTTATGTTTTACAGATCGATTTATAATTTATGAAGGTAATACAGAGATTACAAACCAATTTATAAAAAATAATCAATCTTTATATGATAATAAAGATTATGAGAAATTACATAAAATTGTTACAACTGATGGATATTCATTTATAGAGAAAAATCCTATTTTATCTACAGACTTTCCCAGCCAAAGATTAGGACTTGAATGGACCTGGAATAGTTTTAGAGTAGTTAATAATTATAAAGGAGAACCTAATACCGTTATCTATAAGTGTGAAGTTAAATACGATGTTGGAAGCGGGGCATATTATGAACACAAATCAAGTCCAACAATTCAAATTACGTATAACGGAAATATCAGTAAAGCAAGTACAAAATATAATAAGACACCAATTCTTGATTTATCGAAAAAACCAGGTAGTGTAACATATGATTTTGGGATTTATATAGTACATACCGATGGAACATATTTTGATCCCCCAGAAAAGTATAAGGTTACTGTTTTATGTGCTCCAATAAAAAATCAACCTAATATTCAAATATATAGATAATTGTATAAAAATAATAAATATAGGAATATTTATCAGATGAAAAAGATTTTATTAATTATTTTATTGTGTTTGTCTGTGTCGGGTTGCACTAAGGATATCGAAACTCAAATAAGTGAAGTAGTCAAAAAAAATATTGAATCAATACCTAATTATCACATTAAACAGATTTCATACTTTAAAGCGGACACTATAATTGCAGATGATGTAGAATATAATAATGTATACATTATAAAAGTTTCATCCATAGATAATAGTGACTATGATATTAACTTAATACTAAATGAAAATACAAATATAATAACATCTTCAAATTATATACTAGATTCAGATAATTCTCTTGAATATGTATATAAAATGAATATATATGTGAATAAAAAAGAGGTTAATGATAAAATGTATACTAAAATTATTAATAAATAAAATACTATTCTTTATAACCTAAATTGCCAAGGAATAATACATTATTCAAAGATAAGAACTAGAAAATCCCTTTTATTTATAAGAGGATTTTCTTTTTATATATTGATATTTTCAAGTGTATAATATATATAGTAAATGTTTTTTTATGGCGAAGAGCCATAATATTCACGTGTCCCTAGTCCTATTCAAATATATAAAAGAAATCAAAATAACTCTGTATATATTATTATATTAAATTCTTCAGAAAGAATAGTAAGCTATCTAACATATTTGTCGTTATTGGTGACCTGATATTGTTTCTGATATGCCGATTCCAACTGACGTATCTAATGAAACTCCTATTTACAATAAATTATCAAGTTATATATGTATAAATCACTTCTCACTTGAAAAATATTTCCATAAACAAAAAAATGTAAAAGCTATAAAAAACCAAGGACAGAAAGAGCAATTAACAAGGACTCTGACAAAACAACAAAATTAACTATTAACACAATTTGATATAAATATAAATAAAACAGTAGTGAGTATAATGTTAATCATAGTCTCTCTACTGTTTTACTGTGTATAATATACTTTTTGAATTTTATGTTATCAATGAAGATCACCATTACAAACAGCTGGAAAATACTCTTAAGCTGATAATTTCATTCAAGCATTTTCATGCTTATTATACATATAATTCAACTACACTAAAAAAAGTTAAATTATATAAAAATCTATTAGCTTTATAATATCATTTCATTCAATATTTTTTGATAAAATGATTCAATGATTCTTCATAGATATTCTATGAACTCTTTCATATTTAACAGTTATGAAAAGGAATATATTTTAGAACAAACCAACTAAATTTCTTACTTTAGTTAGTCAAAAATCTTGACATAGGACCAGTACCTCTATAGTTATGATCATTTATCACCAACATAAACAAATCTAAATTTCTATTAAATAAAAAAGTTAGATTTTTTATTATCATAAAACTTCTGACTTTTTCATCAATCTTGAGATTTCATAATTTTATTAATAATTACTCAAGTCCCTTTTTATCATCTTCTATAATATGTTAAATAATATATTTATAATTATTCACGTTGAAGCTATTAAAAATTATAAATTTATCATTATATATGTTCAATTGTGTTAATAACTTTTAAACATGTAGAATTCACTCTATTAGATAATCCACTATTTGAATAATTATTTCGAAATGCAATAGAACTATTACTTTTATCACCTTTATCAATTAATGCTACCCACAAATATTTATAATCATTCTTAGAAATATTAGGAAGATTTAATAATAAATCAATATCGTTTACATTATTACCTAATATTATATTATTTCCATTTTTTCGTTCACTCTCTGTTACACATTCCTTTTTCCAATAGTTATATAACTTAAAATAATTCTTCAAAATTAACACATAAGATTTTTCTTTATTATTTAATTTAATCTCCCCCATAGTTATACACCTTTTAACCTTTCTCTTGCTAAAATACGTTTAATAAAAACTGATTTTAATATAAACAATAAATTGGCTAGTTAAGAAAATGGAAAAATTAGATTTTATACTCTTTAATTCCTTAAAAATATAATTTCTTGCTATGTTTTCCATTTTATACCCATACTCTCTTTGAAATTGATTTAACGCTTTTTCTAATCCACTCCAAACTTACCAAGCAATTCTACTCCATTAGGATTATATCCATTTAACAATAATAAAATTTCTAGTGCTGGACTATATATTACGTTTCTTCTCATTTCATATAATGCGTTCCTAACAATTGATTAGATTCACTACCCTATATTCCATCAACCGCTAATTTAGCATTACAATAATCTAAATTAATCACATGTTACACAACCATGACTTTGCCAAATTCTAATAATCTCTTTTATTACTAATTTCAATTATTTTTTGTTCAAAGCGAAGATAATAATCCCACCTTTGTAATTATAAAATGATTGTATACATATTTTTTTCCGTTTAGTCACTTATTTTACTACTAACTATTGTTCGTTTTTCATTAATACTTGTATATACAATTTTTATCAATACACATCACTACATGTTTTCCTACTTAAAAAAATATCTCCACGTTTTCTATTTGCTCCCATATTAAAACCACAATCAATTAATTGAGAGTAAAGATTATGTGTAGTCGAAAATGAGCCAACATTAAATCTATTATTCAAAGTCATCTCAATAAAGCTAAAGCAATCATATTCTGAATCATTTCTTTTCACTTGATCATAGTTCAAAGCAATTTCCACTGCTCACTTTACTGCATCCTCAATCCTCCTCATTGTACTCACTCCTACTAACCAATTTTTTTATATTTCATTTTCGTATGCCTCTTTTATTTTATGAATAATCTCATTCATTATTCTTATCACAGATGAATGACTTGCATATCCTAAACGTATTGAAATTTCATTGTATGTCATGCCATCAAACACTCTTAAAAATAAAAGTTTTTTCTCATATTGAGTCAATGTATTTATAGCAATATCAAATTTGTTTATCATATTTCTATAAAACAATATCTTCTGTTCATCCTCGTTATTAATATCTCCCAATTGTTTTGAAACCATATTAGTCGCTAGCCTTACTTTCGCATATGGAAGATAACTTAGCAATATTAAAAATTCTTTATCTGACACATAAAACACCCTACTTTCTATCCATAAAAAATATTTTTTACAAATACATAATAAGGTATATATGTATAAAATATTTCCGACTTTGTACTTTACATCAATATTCTAAATATATAACAAAAAAACGATCAATTAATTACTGATCGAATATTTTATAAACATTAATATTTATACTTATTAGATAATAAAATCATAGTATTATATCTACTACCTACACTTATGATACCTCGCAATCATGGGTAAGAACAATTTACATTTCTAGATATATAGCTATTTTATTCCATCACAATGGTACTGTAGTTTAATTTATATTAACCATCTTTGCCATTATAGAATTAAATATTCATAACAAATGCATATCATCCTTATATTTTTTCACTTTCATTTTCATCTTACGTATAAAGAAAGTACATTTTCATTAAATGCAGCTTCAACTATTCTATTTTTACATCACTTGTAATAATGAAATTGATATTGAAATATCATCATAGTTAACTTAAAATTCGTTATCTATCCCATAAATGACTATTTCACTTAGATATCAATATTTTCTTTGAGCCATATTAGAATTATTGATAAAATTAATCATAGGGTTTGATAAACTTTCTTTATCCATATTATTGTTTTTAAACTCTTTTGTATTATGATAAATTACTCTAGAAAAATTATTTTCCATAGCTTTGATCATATGCAAATTAATTTACTTTGCTGATGTATTAGCAATTATTATAACTAATACTATAATCATAAAAACTACATCAAATAAACAATTCTGGTAATGCATTTAGTCTCCTTATTCATTTTCCATCTATACTATAAACCTTATAGTGTAATTTTTATTGATGTCATCACTCTATATACTCATTATTAAATCATATCTATAAAAGATATAATTTACACCAAAATATATATATCTATTAAAATATATTTTCTGTATATCATAATCATCTTACAATCTATATCTAATCATAAAAAATTAAAGGTAAATATCTCTTTAGATTGTATATAGGAAATCATTAATTTATATATTAAATTATAGTTATATTTAAACTCACAAATACTACACTATTATCATATTCTAAATATTGGTGCTTTTATTCTCTCAACTTGAAATATTTAAATACTTTTGATTATGCTATAAATACTTTATTTATATAATTTTACACTGTATTTCTAATTACAGCATAATGTCGTATAATAGTTTCTCTTTTTGAATAAAATGCATTTATAGTCACACCAAAAATTTGTTCTATTTCATTCTGCTTGTATGTCAACATATAATAATCAAGCAAAAAGCGTCTATCATCAATTGATAATTTCATAATATAGCTATTTATAAAAAAATATGTTCTTGCATTCATAGTATCTAATATTGTAATTGATCTATTATGTCTATTAAATGTAAATGCCTTTCTTATTTCGTAATAAAGCTCTAATTCATATCTTGCTACTAATATATCTTGTTTAGATAATTTCATAATAATCCCCCCATAAGTACATTATCCTAGAAATTATCAAAAATATTTACAACCTTTATTTTAATATGAAAATTATAATTAACTTTTATAAAAATTTGTATCTTATATTTAAAAATTAATAAATTGCAATCTATATTATTCTTAATAGCTTCTTTTGGATAGATTGATAGATTTAGTAGTTAATACGTTTTATTTACTTCTCGTTTGTTTAATTCATTAGTAATTAATTGGATTTTCTAATGTAGCATTTTCCCCAATAGACTGATTAGCTAAATTTGTTTGTGGGTTTTCATAAATTATATATTCCATTGTTGTCAAATAACCCTTTTCATTTCTAAAACTTCTGCAAACAAAATACATATTTTTTCTAATTCTTTCATTGCAGTTCTAACACTATCAATACCATCTTTATGTAAGATAACTGTTAAACCATTTAATGTTTAATCTCACCCCTTCAGAAATGATAACATCATTGAAAGAAGTCCATTTACTTTCAATGAAAGATTCTAATTTTGTAAATGATGATTCTACTGTATTGTATAGTTCGATGCTTTTTCTACTTTAAATACTGCCATATATCTGCCACTAAATTATTAATAATTAATATTACTATACTTTAATTAAATCTTCACTTGCTATAATAATATAGAAAAACTATCCCATTTGGGATAGTTTAATGTAACACTATGTAATTCTAAATTCACTTAGTTAGGCAAAATAGTTATCTTTATCCTATCCAGTATATTATATAGATCATAGTTTTATAATCTGATATAGCAATTATACTTCC
>CANPIH010000048.1 GCA_947574085.1 uncultured Mycoplasmatota bacterium
GAAGTACTAATAAAATTAAAAAGAATAACTTCAAATAATAGTTATCCTCTTTTTTATTGTAAAATTTAACTAATTAAGGCAAATGTGAAATTTGCCTTTAAAAGCAAAATGTGTAGACAATGAAGTAGGAGGTGAAAAAATGATTTTTATACTTATTACAACCAAATATTTAAAGATTAAAATAAAAATCTCATTACACTCCTAAAAAAAGTGTAACACATTTTGCTTAATTATGAAATAAAAAGTTTTTTGTATAATTTGAAGTACTAATAAAATTAAAAAGAATAACTTCAAATAATAGTTATCCTCTTTTTTTATTGTGAAATTTAACTAATTAGGGCAAATGTGAAATTTGCCTTTAAAAGCAAAATATGTAGACAATGAAGCAGGAGGTGAAAAAGTGATTTTTATTCATATTAGAATTAAACACATAAACATAATAATAAAAATCTTATTACACTCCTAAAAAAAGTGTAACACATTTTGCTCAGTAATAAAAGAAAAAACATCTTTTTTTTATATTATTTTCAGATTTCATTATTTGAATTATGTTTTCAATTAAATCATTGTATGAAGGAAAGCCATTTTTATTTTTTATAATATTTTTTATATATTAATTTATTTTTATTCCAGTTTTTATAATGTTTCATTAAATGATTTTTAGCAATTGGTAACATCCATTTTCTATTTATAGTATTATCAAACTTGTTATGGCATTCTAAACAATTACAAAACAAATTTTCTGGGATTCCTAAACCGCCATGACTGCGTTTTATAAAATGACTATTTGCAAGATTCCAAGGAACAGGAGTATGGCAAAAAATACATTGCCTATTGTCTCTTTCCCATACAATTAGTTTTACTTGTTTACGAATTGATACAGCCTGAGGTCTTTTTATGGGTCTGTTCCATTTTTTTAAACAATTTGTTAAATGGCTCGAATTAGCAAAAAGTTTATGTGTACAATTTTCACATTCTTTTATATTAATTATTTTTTTAAGTCTTTTACATTCTAATTTTCTGTTTAATTTTTGTTTTAAATATTTACAGTTTTTCATAAATAATTTACGTAACATTTTACGTAACAAAAAATAATATTGTTTCATTAAAAAACATAAAATTTATAGATTTTTAGCTAAAAGAAATACTATTTTGTTATAAATAAAATTAAAAAAAACAACTTTAAGTATTCCCTTATTCTTCACCAAACTACAGAGTATAAATCTTTGGAAGAAACTTCTATTTTTTAAAAGAAAGAATCTGCTATAATATATAAATAGAGGGAAGCGTTATGATATTAAATATAAGTGGAAGAACTGATATAATTGCCTTCTACACTCCTTGGCTTTTAAATCGTTTTAAGGAAGGCTTTGTTGATGTGAGAAATCCGTTTTATCCAAAAAAAATAAGCCGTATTTTTTTTAACGATGTTGATTTACTTGTATTTTGTACAAAAAATCCATTACCTATTCTTTTTTATTTAAGTAAAATTAAAATTCCTATAGTTTTTCAAATTACATTAACTCCATATCTTAATGATATTGAGCCAAATGTTCCAAATAAGAAAAAAATTATCGACGGAATAAAAAAAATATCTAATATTATTGGAATTGAAAACGTTTTTGTAAGATACGATCCAATTTTATTGAATTCAAAATACACAATTGAATATCATCAAAAAGCCTTTGAAAAGCTTTGTAAAATTTTAAAAGGACATGTAAAACATATAATTATTTCTTTTGTTGATAAATATAAAAATGTTTTAAAAAATAAAAACAATCTAAATTTATATGACTTAACAAAAAGCGATATAAAAAAAATTGCTTTACTTTTTAGTAAAATTGGAAAAGAAAATGATATAATAATTCAAAGTTGTTATGAAGGAGATTTATCCAATTATGGAATAGCTTTTGAACCTTGTATATCAAAAAAATATGCCTATACATTAACTGGAAAAAAGTATTTAAAGTGGAATTCCCGTAATTGTGGATGTGTAAGTTTAGTAGATATTGGCACATACAATAGTTGTAACCATTTGTGCAAATATTGTTATGCAAATTATGATGAAAAAAAAGTAAAAGGAAATCAGCTAAATCATGATGTGAATTCTACTTTATTAATAGGACAAATACAAAAAGATGACGAAATTAAAGTAAGAATAAAATAATTAAATAGAAAGAAGTTTTGAATAATGACATTAGAAGAAGAATTTAAACTTTTAGTTGGAGGGTATTATGGCATTGTAGAAATGGATGAATACAATACAAAAGAATTTATTTTAAAAGAGATAGAAGAATACATTAAAAAATTTGTTGCTCAAAATCCTATTTTGGATTATGATTATGAAAAAGAAACAGAAAAAATCAAAGATCATGTTTCTTTAAAAAGAAAATTACAAGATAGTTTATTACTGTTAAGAAAAATAAATGGCTCTTTAGAATTGATTCTTTTAATTAAAGAGAAATTAGAAAAATTAAAATAATTTTTTCATTGCCCCATAGCCAAGCGGTAAGGCATCGGATTCTGACTCCGACATTCCGTAGGTTCGAATCCTACTGGGGCAACCACTTTGTTATATTGTCCTTAATTTAAGGACTTTTTTTAATTTTAATCAAAGTTTGTTTCGAGTTTTCCTTAAAATATATTTTTATGATGTATATCAAATAGTAAAAAAATTTTAAAACGAATAAGATAAATGATATTTTTAAAGTCATTTTAATGTCACAAATTCTTCATATACTTGTTTTAAGAAAGGAAATAATTTATGGAAATATTAAAAGTAGAAAATTTAACAAAAACTTATGGAAATGGAGATTCTAAAATTAATGCTGTAGATCACATCAATTTTTCTATTGAAAAGGGAGAATTTGTGGCGATAGTGGGGGCAAGTGGAAGTGGAAAATCCACACTCTTGCATTTACTTGGAGGAGTCGATCGTCCATCAAGTGGAAAAGTATATATTGATGGAGCAGACATTTATTCTTTAAGTGATGACAATTTAGCTATATTTAGAAGAAGACAAATTGGAATTATTTATCAGTTTTACAATTTAATTCCAATATTAAATGTAAAGGAAAATATTCTTTTACCCTGTGATTTGGATAATACAAAAGTAACGAAAGAACAATTGAATGAAGTTTTAGAAACTTTAAATTTAACCAATCGAAGTACTCATTTACCAAATGAATTGTCAGGGGGTCAACAACAAAGAGTATCTATAGGTCGTGCGATTATAAATAATCCAGCTATTGTTTTAGCAGATGAACCAACAGGAAATTTGGATTCTAAAGCAAGCGATGAAATAGTTTCTCTTTTAAAAATGTCGAACAAAAAATACAAACAAACTATTATTATGATTACACATGATTTAGAAATTGCAAGTGTAGCAGATCGTATTATTACGATTGATGATGGAAAAATTATAAAGGATGAGAGAAACGCATGAATGTTTTAAAGAGATTAACTAAAAAAAATTTGTTATTAAACAAAAAAAGAACGATTGTTACGATTATAGGTATCGTATTATCGACAGCTTTAATTGTGTGTGTTTCTGGAATGGTTACTAGTTTTCAAAAAACTTTAATCAATGATGCAATTGATAGTGATGGGTATTATCATGTAATGATTAAAGATTTGCCTAAGAATAGAATTTTGGCTTTAGAAGAAAATAGAGACATAAAAGATTATTATTTACGAAGTGAAGTTGGCTATGCATCTTTTCCTTCTTTAAATATGCTTAAACCTTATTTGTATATTAGTGCTTATAACGATAAAGCTTTACACAATTTAGGAATAAAATTGTTAGAAGGAAGACTTCCAGAAAATAAAAATGAAATTATAATTGCGAATCATGCACTTGATAGTGGAGGATTTACAGGCAAAGTTGGAGATACGATTACTTTAGATATTGGAAACCGTACACTAATTGATAATGGGCAAACTTTCATTTTAAATCAAAATAATCCCTTAGTTACGGAAACAGAAGAAAATAATCAAGACGCAAAAGAAAAAGTAATAGAAAGTTTTTCAAAGAAACAAGAAAATACTTACACAATTGTAGGAATTATGAAACGTCCAAATTACATTATTGAAGATTATTCTGCTCCTGGCTACACGGCGATTACGTATTCAGATGAAATACATGAAAAAGGAGATGCTTTTGTATTATTTAAAAACCCAAAACATTATAATTTAAACACTCAAAATATAGTGGGGGACGTTTACGATTATACGTTTAATTCTAGCTATTTACGTTGGCTTGGGGTTACGGATAGTGCTACAATGGGATCTTTGTACATCGTTGCTACTGTGGTTATAAGTATTATTATAATATCTAGTGTTTTCGTAATTAAAAATAGTTTTGCTATTTCCATTACAGAAAAATACAAAATGTATGGAATGCTTAGAAGTGTTGGAGCAACAAGCAAACAAATCAAGAAAAATGTTTTATACGAAGGATTTGTTTTGGGTTTAATTGCTATTCCTATAGGAATACTTTGTGGAATCATTGCAATAATTACTTTGGTATTTTTAATAAATTTAATTGTTGGCGATTTCTTAGTAGGCATTCGGTTTGTCTACAGTATTCCATTTTTACCTATTGTGCTGTCTATTTTGCTTGCAAGTGTGACTATTTATTTATCTACTATCTTTATTGCTAGAAAAGCAGGTCGTATTTCCGCAATTGATGCTATTCGTAGCAATCAAGACATTAAAGTTAAAAGAAAAAAATTAAAAACACCATTTTGGGTACAAAAACTATTTAAAACGGGTGGAGTTATTTCGTATAAAAATTTAAAACGAAATAAAAAGAAATATCGTACTACAGTAATTTCAATAGTAGTATCTATCTTTGTTTTCTTATCTTTATCATCTTTTATAGAGTTTGGGTTTAAAATGGCTGGGATGTATTACATCAATATGGATTACAATATGCGTTTTTATAGCACTCATGAAACAGGGAAAGATCAATTAGACGCTCTTAAACAAATTGCTAAATTAGATGTAGTAGAACGTGCTTCTATTTTAAGAAATGATTCTTTAGTTGTAGATCGTAATCAATTCTCAGATTATGGAAAAGAAATTCTAGGACTTTATGGTATAGATAGTGAAAATTCTGAAAAGTTAATGATTCCTGTAATTGCTTTAGGAGAGGATGAATACAATCATTATTTGAAAAAAATAGGGCAAGTAGGAACGAACAAAGCGATATTAATTGATGAATTTAAGGACACAATTAATAAAAAGAATTACTTAGGAAATATGTACAAAATAAAAAATAATGAAGTTTTTGTTGGAACTAAAGAAAATGAAACTCAAGATAAATTTGAAATCGAAGTTGTTCGTAGCAATGTAAGACCTATGGGTTTGGAAAGAAGTTTCAATTTTGAGGGGTATCTAATTGTAAGTGATGAAGTTTTTGATAAAAACTTTAAAACATCTTTTAGTGAATTGTATTTGAAAGCTAGTGACACTAAGCAATTAGAAGAGCAAGTTACGGCTTTAAGTAAAGAACAAGATTTATTTGAAAACGTTGGATATACAAACTACGATGAAGAAATGAAAGCTGAAAATGCGATGGTTTTAATTATTTCAATCTTCTTATATGGCTTTATAACGGTCATTAGTTTAATTGGAATAACAAATATTTTTAATACTATTACTACCAATATGAATTTAAGAAGCAAAGAATTTGCTATGCTAAAAAGTGTAGGGATGACAAAACGTGAGTTCAATCGTATGATTCGTTTAGAAAGTATATTTTATGGATTAAAATCATTACTTATAGGAATTCCTTTGGGCTTACTTGGTTCTTATTTTATCTACTTAGCTTTTAAAAGTGGATTAATGTTTGAGTATCAAATCCCTATAAAACCACTCATCATTGTTGTTTTGTTTGTAAGTATGATTATAGGAATTATTATGAGATACTCACTTTCAAAAATTAATAAACAAAATATTATAGAGACGATTCGAAACGATAATATTTAAACTTATTCTTAAAAACCAGTTTTAAAACTGGTTTTTTATAATTTTTGAATAAACAAAATTTTTTAGAATATCAAATAAAATAATTTGCAAAAAAGTTAATTCGTAGTAAAATAATTTTATAGCCTACAACCTGAAATTAGAGCCTGTTTATATAAAAAAGATTGGCAATTAATAATAGAAAGAATGATTATAGCTGTTAAAAAAGAAGAAACTAGAAAAATATTTATAGAAAAAACAAAAGTAATAATAGAAAGAACAGAAGCTATTTTAACCAATAGTGTTTCCATTGAAGCGTTTATAGAATTTGGCTATGGCAAAAAATTTAGTGGGATTATTTTAAAAAATTCGATTGGTACTAAGTATCATTGAATTTAAAAAAAATCTAAAGATTTTGAAGATTTAATAATTTTCTTTAAAGAGAGTAAACAAAAAAAGAAAAGGCTGAGAAAGCAAGTGAATTAAAAAAGGAGTTTAAATGGATTTATTTGAAAAAATGACTAATATAAAAGGAATTAATAAAGATTTTTTAATACAAGAAGCTATTTTAAATACAAAACAAGAATTAAAAAATTTAACAGAAGAAAGAACATGCAAAATATATAATACTTTATTCTTTAAAAAAATGGTTTCCCAACATATACCAGCAAGACTTATAAATACTTTGGATTTAGGCTTTTGTTATGAACACGTTTTTGTGATTATTCCAAGCACAACTTTAATGGGTGGAGGATATACCCTAGTAGATTTAACTTTTTCACAGTTTAAATCGTTTAAAGGATTTGAAAAATTAATAAAACAAGGTTATCAATAATTAGAAGATATAAAGTTTAATAATTATTTAAAAATATGTACCCATCAAGAATCTTTTATAGTATCTCTTGATCAGGCATTCTATAATTCTTTAGAGATGAAAGATATAAGGAAATTTTGACTTATATTTTTTACGTTTATGCTTAAAGAAAGTTGCTTTTTTAATTATTAGTAAGGAGTAAGAATATGATCCAAAGAAAAACAATGAAAAGTTTTAAAAGTATATTAGTGGGTTTTACAACTTTGATTTTAATTAGTGGTGTTGGTTATTTTGGTAATATTAAAAAGGAAGAAATTCCTGTTTCATACAAATTAGAAGAAGTGCCTAAATATAATGGAAGTGATTTTGTAATCCTTAATGAAAATAAACCATTTTTTGAAGAAAAAGATTATACAACTAGTTCTTACGAATACTATAGTGAATTGGATTCTTTAGGCAGATGTGGGTTTGCTATTGCTAGTATTGGAGTAGATTTGATGCCAACAGAAGAACGAGAAAGCATTGGAATGATAAAACCTAGTGGTTGGCACACCATAAAATATGACATTGTGGAAGGAAAATACTTGTACAATCGTTGTCATTTAATAGGATATCAATTAACAGGAGAAAACGCTAATCCAAATAATTTAATAACTTGTACAAAGCATACCAATACAAAAGGAATGTTGCCATTTGAAGAAAAAGTTGCTGAGTACATAAAAAAAACTCATAATCATGTTTTGTATCGTGTCACGCCGATATTTGAAGGAGAAAACTTAATTGCTAGTGGTGTTGAAATTGAAGCGTATTCTGTAGAAGACAATGGTAGTGGAATCGAATTTCATGTGTTTGTTTATAATGTTCAAAAGGGTATAGATATTGATTATTTAACTGGAAATAGTAAATTGGCAAATAATTTTAGTTCTAAATAAAAAAACTTTTTTGTTAATACAATGTAAAGTGAAAACTCGAAATAAAAAAATAATTTCTTTTATGTTATAATCTATTTATAGTAGAAAAGGAGTTATATTTATGGATATAGACGTAAAGTTTTCTTTAGCAGATGCTTCAAAAATCCGCGGAATTGTAGATTTATGTAACGAAGTATTTGAAGAACAAACGGATTATGAAGAAGCCATTAAAATATTTAATGAAAATAGAAACGATAGAAATCAAATCTATCTTATTGGAGAATATGAAGGGAAAATAATTGCTCATTCAAGAATAGCTATTGTACCCACCATATTCAAAGATATGAATTCATTTGCAATTTTAAATCATGTTTGTGTAAAACCAGAATTTCGTAAACATCATATAGCAAGCAAAATGTTGGAAGTGATACGAGAAATATGTAAAAATCATGAATGTACCACTATAAAATTATGGAGTCGTAATTTTAGAGTACCAGCGCATACTTGCTACAAGCGTTTTGGTTTTCAGGCTGATGATGCTACATTTTTTAGTATAGATATTTAGTTTGATTAAGGAGAGAATTTGTATGAAAATAACAAATGTATACATTGGTGGATGGTTTCAAAGAACGATGTTACAACTAACAGAAATATATGATTTTTTAAGAGAATGCAAAAGTCAATTGAAATTAGATCCAGAAAAATTGCATAGTTTTCGCAAAGATCTTGCCATTGGTAAAATTGATTATGGAGTAGAAGGAGAAGAATATATAAGGTTTACGACCGCTTATGATATTTCGGTAAAAATTTATGAAGATGGTCTAATTTGTTTAAACAATTCTAAAGTAAGTGATGATACTTTGTTTGCCGACTTGGATAAAATTACTGACTATTATGAAAATAAGTTATCTCCAGCATTTAGTTACCTTTTTAGCTTAGGAGCTCCTGTACCAAAAGAACTTGCTAATATCGAAACTGTTTACCCTTATTTTATTGTTTTTGATAAAGCAACAAAAGATGAAATTGCTGATTTGCTTAGTAGAACAGAAAAACAAAAGTATTTTGAATTTACTTGTGAACGATACGATGTCGTAAGGGGAGATAAATACTATTTTATTAACAATAAAAAACAATCTCTTGATAAAATTGAAAAATACATTGAAGAACAAGTTTTTATTCGCGAATTTAAGGGGCAACTGCATCGCTATTTGAATTTGCGTCGTGTGATATGGGAGAAAATTGATGCCGTTAAAGACAATGCTAAAGTTAAAGGTGTTGATATCGTCAAATTTACAAGCAAACTAGAGGGGTATTCTAAAACCATTAATTTAATTGATGGACGCATTAATCAAATGGGAACTTATATTGGAACTCGTGAACGTATTGCCAAAAACGATAAAGAACTTACAGAATTCTTAGCTATTTCTGGATATCGTTTTGAAACACTAAAAGACACTTTAGATTATATTAAATATTTATGGGATATGACACAAACGTATGTAAGCTCCGCTCAAAAATTATTTAGTGGTTTGAAAAGTGATGTGACAAGTAAATCTATTAATAGTTTAACCATTGTAACGAGTATGAGTGCTGGTGCAAGTATTATTAGTTTGATTACAAAATCAGAACCTAAATTTACTATGTTTGGAGTCCTATATTTTTTCATATTGGCTTTTGTGGGCTGGGGGTCTACAAAAATATTAAAATATATTTCAAAAAATCGCCGTTATGAAGTCTCAGATCAAGCGTACGATAAAAATATAGATAAAGATTAGAAAGAGTTTTCTTTCTTTTTTTGTTATAATAAAGAAAAAAGAAGTGATTGATTGTGATAAAAAAAGAGTTGTTGTCTCCTGTTGGAAATAAGGAAAGTCTACTTGCTGCAATTCATAATGGTTGTGATGCGGTTTATTTAGGTGGTAAAAAATTTGGTGCAAGAGCTTTTGCAGACAATTTTAAAGAGGACGAAATGGTATGGGCTATAAAGTATTGCCACTTATATGGCGTAAAAATTTATGTAACGGTCAATACGATGATTTATGAATCAGAATTGAAAGAATGTTTACAATATATTCGTTTTCTTCACAAAAACAATGTGGATGCTGTAATCATGCAAGATATAGGACTGATGAAAAGGGTAAGAGAAACATTTCCTAATTTAGAAAT
>CANPIH010000049.1 GCA_947574085.1 uncultured Mycoplasmatota bacterium
CATGGAGCAGGAACATTAATTGTTTTGTAACATTGGGATTGATTGGAAAAGTAAATCCATACAAAGTAAATAGTGAAAATGGTTTATTGTTTCAGCATAGTCAGGCAGGAAAACAAAAACTATCAAGAAAAACAGGAATACCACGTAATCAGATAAAAGAACAAAATATTTACTATATATTTCCATATACAGAAGATATTTTGCAAACCGCAGAACAAAGAGCAAAAATACTATGTAAAAATGGTTTTTGCATGGGGGCATTTAGTAAAATATTTGTACAAAGAGTTTTTGACTTAGAATTTGCAAATACAATATATTTTAACGATATTGGCGAATCAGATTTTACCTTAAATGTTTTTAATCAAATACAAGATATTGTTATGACAAAATTATTAATAAAGCACTTTACCTATAAAGACGAGGTATTAAGAAATATACAAATAGATACTAACATTTATAGACATTACGAAGAAATCTATCCTAAAGCCAAAATAACGAGTAAATGGAAAGTTGCAGAATTTGAATATAAAAGAAGCATACAAATTATTTGTAACAAATGTAATTTAGAACATTCAATGTCTAACAAGGAATTGAACAAACTTTTTGACTTAAAGCAAAACAAAAAAATCATATATGACAAGAATTATGTAGAAAAGAATAGGAGTTGCAAATGAAGAATAAGAAAAAAATAGTATTTGCAGAAAATAAAGCAAACAAAAAAGAGAATGACGAAACAACAGCAGAAATAAGAACAGATAGTAACAAAATTATATACATAGATAGCCATAATAACATGCAAAAACTTATAAAATCTTATAATTGGTTAATACCCCAAAATGGTTATCCTGTCGCAAGAGTGGGGACAACAGATATACGAATGCACCAATTAATTATGGAAAATTGTTTTGGTAGTGAGTATTTGCCAACCAAAGACACAAACAAAGTTATAGACCACTTAAATAATAATTCATGTGATAATAGAATAAGAAATTTACATATCTTATCTGTTAGAGATAATAACGATAAGAAACTATTAGACTTGAATTTTGACAATTTAACTGTTTATATTGAGTATGACTATAACTTTGATTATATGCTAAACCAAAAACAAGCCTATACTTTAGGAGAGATACAAAATATATATGATAACAGAAAATACATTTTAAGTTATATTGCAACAGATATTTTATTTGCTAAAGATATTAACGGACAAATAGAATATTTTAACTGTTTTGAATTGGTTTACAATGATTATCACAAGTTTATTAAAGATATAAAACAAATATCTAAGAAGACAAGAGAAATAAACAGAATTAATAAATTATCCATGAAGAATCCAAAACATGAAGACTTGAAAAAGATAAAACACATACAAGATATAAAATTAAATAGTAAGAGAGTGGAAAAACAAAAACAAGCAATAGAAAGTATTTTGAATAATCATGAGTGGCTAGAAATAAGAAATATGACTTGTAATATGTTAACTAAAAAAGAATTTGACAAGTTATCAGAGCATGAACAACAATTTTACAAAACACTTAATGCAACAGTATATCAATGGCTACCGCCTACTACTCCAAAATAAAATATGAAAATTCTTATTTTTAGCACTATCCCATTTTTGAAAAATCAAAATTTTAAATTCTTACATTTTGAAATTTTAGAATTTTTATATTTTTTAATTCTCAAATTTTATAATTCCTTTATTAGAGCCACTTTTCATGGTGGGAAAAAAGTGGGAAATTTTAAAATATGATTATTTAATTTATAGTAGTTCAGTTTTATTTTGTGTTTTGTAATTATAGAAATGTAAAGTTATATGAAATCATTAAATCGTTTCGCAGCGATTCGATTTAAAATATATATGCAGTAGAATTTTTATAGTTTGAAAAAATGTTGTGAATATTAAACATTAAGAGTTATTTTTTATAAAGTTAATAATATTTTAGCATTTAAAGAAAGAGTGGAAATTGAAAAAGCAAAAGTAAGTTATAATAGTGACTGTATCTAATTGTTTCAATTTGTATTAATGAATTGTTTTGTGTAGTTTGTTTTTGTGTATAGATTTATCTTTAGTTATAATAAATAGCATTATTAATTGATTTTTGAATGTTTTGTATATCTGTTTTAAGCTATATATGATAGTGGTTTTATTAAGTAGAGCATTTTCAATAACTTGTTTTTGTTGTACTGGTACAAGTTTTGAAAGTGAAGATAGTTTTGTAACACCAAGATTTTGTATTAGTTCACCTGAGTGAACTATATTTGCATTATCAATTTGAACTAAGAAATCGTATGCGTGCATATATTTACATGCCATTGTAAAATTCATACCATATTCTTCTACTACCCATTTTTTAAATTTTCCAGTTTTATTTTTGCTGTAAATTTTTTGTGCTACTTTCACTACTACTATTTCAAATTCTATCATATTTTATTTTCATGATATTTAAAACTATCATACAATTAAAATCGTCTAGTCTTAGAGTCACGAAGACTTTACCAATATATAAGATAATAAAACAATACATAAAATGCCTTAAAACGAATCCTCGTACGTTTTAAAGTATCAAGTATAAAATAATATTTTCAAAAATTATAACGTTCAGCTACATTCAAAATCTGTTGTTGTTATTTTGAATTGATATATTATGCAGTATGATACATTAATGCTATTATATATTGTTATATTGTAAAATAGCACGTTAGCTTTCTTATTTTAATTGTGTTTTGGGAGTTCAAAAATAGAAACGTGGGTTGCCATATTACCCCCATAAATAGAGTAAAAAACAAAACGGTGTTTGTATGGTTTTGAGTAAATATAAAATCAATATAACCATTGACGCTCTAAGAATACAAAGAAAAATATTTTTCAAAAATCTTCTAAAAAAGTATTGCTTCTTCCTCTAGAGGTGTGCTATCATTATTATAGTTCAAAATCAAAATAAAAACTTCCAAATATGAAAGTCCTCGAAAAACATATCATATTTGAAAGCCCATAGAAAAATCTAATAACTATTGAATTATTAGAAATCTCTTTTTAGATTGTAACACAATAAACATTCCGTATCAATAGTTATTAAAAGTTTATTTTTGATTTTAAAAATAACTATGGAAGGAGTGTATTTTTATGCAAGAATTACAACCGATTTATTGTAATCAAAAATCATTTTACGGTAAGGCTAGAGTTTTACAGAATGGCAACAGCAAAAAATTAGTAAGTTATACAACAACAGTTGCAGAAATTAAAAACGGACAAGCCAAAGTTTTTGGGTGGTATTCAGCAACAACAACAAAACACATTAAAGAATTTTTGGCACAGAACAGTTTTGAAATCGGAACAAAGGCAGAATTAGAAAAATTATTTTGTTAAAGGTGGGGTCATTAATACATACCCCATCTCGAAAGGAAAAGGAGATTTTGAAAAATGAATGATAAACGAATTTATGAAAATGTAATCGTATTAAATGGAGAATTTACAGAAAAACAATATAAAACAGCACTAGAAAAAATCAAAGAACATATAGAACCACTAGAAATAAAAAAGCTAGACGAAAAAGGAAAAAGAAAACTGGCGTATGCAGTAGGAAAAAATAATACAGGTTATTTTGTAGTATTAGAAATAAGAGCAACAGAACAAGAGATTTTAGAAATAGAAAGATATTACAGAGTAAACAGCGACATTTTGAAATTTATGACAGTTAGAAAATACAGGAGATAAAACGGAAAGGAAGTAAATAGAATGTATTTAGTGATTATTTATATATTATTAATATTCTTCAAAGGATATTTTGGCAAAAAATAATATAAAAGGCTACTATACGATTATACTTATTATATAGTAGCCCAAAATTAAAATCAAACTTAATTCCACAAAATATAAATTTTGTTGAATTGAAAATAAAAAAGGATATTAAAAGGTTATAAAATAAAAGTTCAGTTCCACAAAATTTGAAAAAAATGTTAAAAAGTCAGTTCCACAAAATTTTTAAGGGGGCGAAACATGGAACAAGAATATATAAATTATTTGAAAAATCAAAATAAATCTTTAGGAACAATACAAACATATATATTGAATTTACAATGTTACAAAAAATGGCTAAAAGATACAACAAACAAAGAGTTCAAAAAGTTATATCGTGAGAATATACAAGACTATGTTTGCTATTTAAGAAATAACAAAAGGACAAAACAAGGTTTATCATTAAAAGCACAAACAATTAACACTCATATAAGTTCATTAATTAAGTTCAATGAATTTTTAGTTGAAACTGGAAAGCAAATAGAAGTAGTCATTACAGATAATGATACAATAAAAATACAAAAAAATGGAGTAAATCCTTGTAAGGTTACACAAAAAGAAATTCAAGAGTTTAGGCAAAATATACTTGAAGCGGAAAGTCGCAGTTTGAACAATTTTGAAACTGTAAGAAATTTCTGTATGGTTACTATCTTACAGTATTGTCGGCATTAGAATAAGTGAATGTATAGAAATAGAACTAAACCATATAAATATTGAAACAAAAGAATTGATAATAAAGCATGGAAAAGGCAACAAACAAAGAACCGTTTATTTGAACGACAAGTGTATTTCAGCAATTAAAGAATATTTGAAAGTACGACCAAAAAATGCGGGGAAATATCTATTCGTAACAAGAGAAAGTACTGGGAAAGATAAAAAAATGGATAGAACAACAGTAAACAAAATATTCAAAAAGTTTAGTGATACCGTAACACCACACCAAGAGCGACATGGATGGGCTACTCATGGGCTTGAAGATGGTATTTATTCTATTAACGAAGTGCAATACCTAGCACGGACATAGTAGTATATCAAGTACGCAAATATACCTTAACCCTAATATAATTAAAATGAGAGAAAAGGCAAACCAACAGTAAAAGGAGAGTGAAAACAATGCTACAGTTTAAAAGAGCAAAACATATTTTATTAAAATATTTCACAAAGGAAAATGTAAAGGTTATTTTATCTGGAACAATAAACATGGATTTATACATAGAGAATACAAGAATATTAATGGATAACAAAAAAATCATATTGTCGAATGGAGATAATCAAAACATTATAATTGATTTACAAGATATAATAAAAATTGAGATATTGAACAAGTGGCATATAATATTTAGAAGTAAATTTTTAACAATAGATATTCAGCAGTAGAAATTTAAGGGCAATCGTAAAGATTAGCCCTTTTATATCCCCCTCCTAGTTTAAGTGTTAGGCTTGTGCGGTTTTGTGCATATTGGTACTTGCACCTGTTGTTTTAGAGCCATAAAAAAAAGAATGTTCAAGTCTCACTATAAACTGAACATTTTTACAATAAATCTTTAATGTCTATCTCTAAAGTATCAGCAATATCAAATAAAATTTCTAAACTCATTTTTGTTACAACATTCGGAGCTTCAATTTGTGTTAGATAGCTGTAACTCATACCAACTTTATTTGCTAGTTGTTCCTGTGTTAGATTCTTTTTGTTTCTGTATTTACTTATTTTAATCCCGATATTTTTATATCTTTCGCTATGTTTTAAACTCATATTAACCACCCTACCTAAATTTTAACCGATTTTTTAAAATTTAGACTTTCGGAAATAACGAAAGTATGATATACTAAATTTAAGTTGCAAATTGAAATTTTATATCAAAAAATCTAACATAATAAGGAAAGGTATTGAGGTTTAGAACATGGAAAAAACAGTTGCAATATCAATATTAGAAGATATACAAGAAAAATTACAAGATACAGAAAATCCAAAAATAAAAGGGCTACAAACAATAACTACTTACAAAAAGAACTTAGAGATTGCCACGAATGAAAAACTAAAAGAATTAATAAAAAAGCATACAGAATATGTAAAAAAATATGGAGAGTATGACCAAAAGACACTTAGACTAAGCAAAAAAATAGACAAGGAAATGCGTAAAATATATAATAATTAGCACTATTCCTTGTCTTGTTTATCAGGAACTATTGTCATAAGTTCGTTAAAACTACAATTTAGGCATTTACAAAAGCCGTTCAAGATATTTATAAGATATTGACTTTTTCCCACTCTTAATGGCTTTATTCAAATTGTAAAATGATATGTCTAATTGGTCAGCTAACCATGACTTGCTTTTTCCTTGTTCTTTTAAAAGTCTTTCTACATTTAAGATTATCACTTAATCGCCCCATTTCTTACATTAATTTTACAATATTGCACTTTTGGGTGGTAGCACTTGCAAGTGAGAGTTAAAAGTGATAAAATTTTATTGTCGAAGAAAATCGAAAAAGGAAAGTGAACAAAATGGAAGAAACAAAAATGTTGAAAATACTTGATACAGCAAGAATATTATTAGAAAAAGATTGTTTATTTGAAGCAAAAGAATATATAAGGATTGAAATTGAGAACTTAAAAGGAATCACGCAAAAAAAATGTAGAAATACAAAATATTTTTTTGGAAACTATTGTAAATATTGTTCAAATTTGAATTGCAGCGAAAATGAAAATATTATGTAGTTATTAAGTTAAATATATACAATTAAGGGGGTGATTTATAGTAACAGAAAAATTGCTAAAAGTAAGATACATGAAAAGTAACAATAGTTACTAGCCATCCAAGGCATAAGAAGAACCAAAAAAGGAGGAATTTAAACATGAAAACAAAGAACTTAAAAATGGTAATAGTATTCGCAGTAATATTATTAACAATAGTTGTATTTAGTACAAACACAGTAAATGCAACAACAGACGAAATTGTAAACATTAAAGATAGCAAGTTAAAAGCAGAATTATTAACTTATGATACTAACAAAGACGGCGAGTTATCAAAGGAAGAAATGGAAGGTATTACAGTATTAGAGTTAGACAACAAAGGAATAACAGATTTAACAGGATTAGAGAATGCAACAAATTTATATTATTTAATGGTAAATGACAATGCTATAACAGACATTTCTGTATTAACCAAACTAACAAATATGGTAGATTTAGGAATATCAAACAATAAAATAACAGATATTTCTGTTGTAAAAAATTTTACAAAGTTAAGTGTTTTATTAGCAAGTAATTGTAATATCACAGATATATCAGCACTAAAAGACTTGACTAATTTATACAAGATAGATTTAAGCCACAATAATATTGAAAATATATCAGCATTATCTAACATGGGAAAAGTCATTAGATTAGAAATGTTATATTTGAATGATAACAAAATCACAGATATAACACCAATATCACAATTATCAAAGTTAGATATATTAGATTTAAGTAACAACTACATTACAGACTTAACACCTACTAATACAATGAAAAACATTGATATTCTAAAGACAGAAGGACAAAAAACTAAAGATATAAATGTTACAGATAAAAACACAGGAATAGTATTGAATGCAAATAGCGGAGTTGTACCAAGTAATACACAATTAGTTGTAAAAGCTATTTCAAAAGAAACAACAAATACAGTAAAAGAAAGCCTAAAAGATATGTCAAAATATACAGCTTATGACATTACTTTATTAAGTGATAATAAAGCTATACAACCAAGTGGAAAAGTAACAATAAAATTTGCTATACCTAATGGCTATGATAAAACAAGACTAACAGTTTATAGAATAGCAGAGAATGGAACAAAAACACAATATGATACCAAAATCGTAGGAGATTATGCAGTGTTTGAAACAAACCATTTTTCTACTTATGTTTTAGCAGAAAAGAAAGCTACTACAACAAATACAAATACTACAAAACCAACAACAGGAACAGCAAATAAAGGAGAAAAAGACGACACTCCAAAAACTGGAACTATTGATATAATCGGTTATGTATTATTTACAACAGCTATTGCAGGTATTGGAATAATAGCATTAAAGAAAAAGTCAAAATAATTTGATATAATATGGGTGGTAGTTTGCTACTACCCTATTTTTGAAAACGGAGTTTTGAAAAATGAAAGAAAAAGGAAAACATAATAAAAGACATGCTAACAAAATAATCAAATTTATGTTATACATTCTTATTGTAGTATTTTTAAGTGGTATTGCTTATATACTTTATTATTTTAGTTTTTACAATAATCAAGACAAACAAAACGAAAATGTCTTAAATAATATAGAAATAGACAATACGCAAGTTACAAGAATTAAAACAGAAAGAATGTTACAAGTAGAAGAACTACAAAAAGAGAATAGTGATATTATAGGGTGGCTAGAAATTAAAGATACAAATATTAATTATCCTGTTGTACAAGGGCAAGACAACGACTTTTACTTGACACATAACTACAAAAAAGAAAAATATATAAATGGTAGTTTGTTTCTTGACAAAGATTTTGACTTAAAAAATGGTAGCAGTAATTATTTGATATATGGGCATAGAAACAAAAAAGGACTAATGTTTGAAGATTTAATGAAATATACAAAACAGGACTTTTATGAAAATCATAAAACAATACAATTTACTACTAATACAGAAGATAGTACATACGAGATAGTATCTGTTTTTTATTCAAGAGTGTATTATAAAAGTGAACAAAATGTTTTTAGATACTATTATTTTGTAAATGCAGAAAATGAACAGGAATACAACGAATATGTAAATAATTGTAAGAAAGCAAGTATTTATGAAACTGGAGTAAATGCAAAATATGGCGAACAGCTTTTAACATTGTCTACTTGTGAATATTCGCAAACGGACGGTAGGTTTGTAGTAGTAGCAAAAAAGATACAGTAATTATAAGGTGGTAACCCCACCTTTTCTTTTTTTATTTAAAATAAAGTTATAATCATATTGTAACACATTTATTCAAACATTCTAATAGAATTTAAAGGCTTGACGTCAGTCTGTAAGCCATTTTTATATCAGAGGACATGAAATTATACCTCTTTGAAAATATCTTCTCTTAAAATTGATTTTAAAAGGACGTAAAACCCTCTTGTTTCAGGCGTTTAGTGGTACTATTCTTTTGTAGCTGTTACATAAAAAAATAGTTGTGTATTCTTAAAATTTAAGGAATAAAAGGACATAATAAATTTTATAAAAAACATAATAAAATCAGGATTTTATGCGTTCGTAAAGTCAATAGTAGTGCTACTTTACAAGCACGACTTTTTGAAAATTTTATATATAATGATATTTTGAATAAAAAAATTAAATAATCTTTTAACAATTTTTAATGTTTATGATAGAATGTAATTCCAGAAACACAGTAATATCAATGATTAATCACTTTATATTTTCCCTAAAAAAACCTTAAAAAAAACCTTAAATTCATAGTGGTAGAAGTATCGATTACAAAATCGATTATACAAACATAGTTTTTTGTCAATTCTCTAAAACTATATTGATACTCATACAAAGAAAGATTTAATCGTATCTTACAAATTCCTTCATAATCAGAGGGTCGGGGGTTCGAATCCCTCCGGGCACACCAACGACGTATCTGTTCGAACTAAATTGAACAGAATTGATACAGAAATCAATCAGAAAATAAAATCTGGTTGATTTTTTTGTTGCTTAAAAACAATATTAAAATCATCCAAATGAAAGGATGGTGCGAAAAATGAAGATAATTAAGCAAGAACTAGAATTTGAGGAAT
>CANPIH010000050.1 GCA_947574085.1 uncultured Mycoplasmatota bacterium
TTCTTTACTCATTTTTTCCACTTCCTTTTATAAAATTATTTACACTACTTGCAAATGTACACCACTCTTTTTTTTGCTCTTTGCATCTTTTTTTTCCAAGAGCTGTAATACGATAATATTTTCGTATAGGTCCTTCTTTTGACTCTTCTAAATACGTTTCAAAATACCCCTCGTTCGTTAATCGTTTTAAAATGGGATAAATGGTTCCTTCATTAACATCTACAATTTTACTAACTTCTTCTACCAATTCATATCCATATTTATCCTTATCATGTACGATTAATAAAACAAGCAATTCCAAAACACCTTTTTTAAATTGCGTATTGATAAATATCACCTCAATACCATTATATTACAACCAGTACTTTGTAATGTCAAGTACTAAATTTTTAAAATAGTTTTTTTATACTTAAAAAATCTTTATAAAAAAAAGTAAACTATTTTTACAGTTTACTTTTATTTACATACTGGCGCCCAATGTAGGACTCGGACCTACGACCTAACGGTTAACAGCCGTGCGCTCTACCAGCTGAGCTAATTGGGCATTACATCTAAATTATATATTATAGTAATATGTAATGTCAATCTTTTTTATGCAATTTATGTAAAACAATTGGTTTTTTTCTTTTTTGAATTAGGCAAATAAAATAGGCAACCAATTTAGATGTCTCATAAAATAAAAAAGGTGAATACAATGTTTTTATTATTAAATGCTATTACAGCCAGTCTAGACGGCTTAATTATTGGTATTGGTTTAAGAATGTCAAAAACTTTACTTTCTAAAAAAGATATAGTAATTATTTTTATTGGAAATTTTTTAATTTATACTTTTTTCCTTACTCTTTATTATTATTTTCAACTTACTTTTATGACCAAAACACTTACAACATTATTATATATTTTTTTAGGATTTAACTCATTGCGTAATGAAGAGTCTATCCATTTTGAAAAAAATAAGCTAACTTTTTTAAACTGTATTCTTATTACTTTTACTCATTCTCTTGACGGAACTATGGTTTCTTTGAGTTTCGTATATAATTATAAAATTTTACATATCGTTAGTATATTTAGTCTAATGTCTTTAATCATTCTTTTATTAGGTTACTATTTTGCAAAAATTTTTACTAAATCTAAAAAAAATTACGTAAGTGTATTTCTTTTTTGGTTACTCGCTCTTATAAATCAATTTTTTTAAGCTCCTGTTCATACTTATCTAATATTGACGCTAATTCTTCACTGGATTTGCACAAACAAATTTTTTGCTTCATTTCTTTATTATTAGGCATTCCTTTTAAATAATACAAAAAATGAGTACGAATTTCTAAAAGAGCTATCGTTTCGCTTTTATCTTTTTTAAGCAGTTCAAAATGTTTTTTCATCATTGCCAATTTTTCTAAAAAAGTTGGAGATTCTAAAAGGGATCCATTTTCTAAATAAAACACACATTCGCGTATTAACCATGGATTTCCTAGAATTCCCCTCCCTATCATTACAGCATCACATTTGGTCTCTTCTAGCATTTTTTTAGCAAGTATAGGATTCGTTATATCTCCATTACCAATTACTGGAATAGATACATTTTCTTTTACTTGTTTTATGATTTCCCAATTGGCTTTTCCAGAATATCCTTGACTTCTTGTTCTAGCATGAATTGTAATTGCACTTGCACCAGCACTTTCAATTAATTTTGCTACAGCTACAGCATTAATCGAGTTTTCATCCCATCCACTACGAATTTTAACAGTTACAGGAATGGATACAACTTTTACAACCTCTGATACAATTTCATAAATTTTTTCTGGTTTTTTTAAAAGAGCACTTCCAGCTTGACTTTTAAGAGCTACTTTTGGAACTGGACAGCCCATATTAATATCAATCAATGCTATTTGGTGTAAGTCAACTAATATTTTGGATGCTTTTGCCATTGTATCATAGTTAGAGCCAAATATTTGAACAGCAACAGGTATATTTAATTTTTCGATCCCATTTAACATTTCTAAAGTTTTTTTATTATTTCTTACAACTGCTTCAGCACTTATTAATTCAGTTACTGCATATCCAACACCCATTTCTTCACATATTTTCATATAAGATGGGTTAGAAATACCAGCCATCGGAGCCATAACTATTTGATTTTTTATTTTAATATTGCCAATTTGCCAAGACATAATATCACAACCTTTAATTACTTATCACAATAAAACTTCTACTTCATCATTTTGATTTAGTAAGAAAGCATTCGCATCATCCGTATCAATATGAAAAGCTAAAACACCATTTTCACTCACTTTTATATAAGCATCCATTATTCCAGACTTTTCTCCAGTTACTCTCACTTGAACTTTTTGCTCATTTTTTACGTTCCAAATTTTTGCGTCCAATGGACTCATATGAATATGGCGTTCTGATAAGATGCAAACGTTTTTTAAAACTACTTCTCCTTTTTTCCCAATAATTGTAATGGTTTCACTATTATCTAAATCTCCACTTTTACGAACTGGCGGATTTAAGCCTAATTTTCGTGAATCGCTTTTTGATAATTCGACCTGATTGTACTTACGGAAAGGACCTACAATACGAACATTTTCTATACTTCCTTTTTCTGTTTTTAATAGAACCATTTCATTTGCTACAAAATCTCCAATTTGACTTAAATCTTTTTTCTTACTTAACGGATTTTGAAACAATTGATTGTAAATATTTTCTGTTAAATGGACATGACGATTGCTTATACCTACTTTAACTTTTCTTTTCATTTATTTCACCTTCATACTCCCAAAAACTTAATTTTCCATTTCTATTTTACAGGTTCAACTTCTATTATATCTTCTAATTGGAAACCATAATATTTTTTTGAATCCTCTTTAGAAACAATTCCATAGTAAACGAATGGATCTTTTGCATTTAATAAGGAAAACATTTTATCGTCAATATATATACAATCTGTAATTTTTGCTTTAGCAATAATGCAACCAGATGGATAAGAAAGATTTAAATATTGAAAACGTTCCATTGCTTTTTTATCCACTCCTTTTCCGGCATGAATCAAAATTTCTCCACGATACTTTGTTTTCCAAGTACGAAATTCATAAGTTTTATAGCCTTTGGCAATTAATGAGACAAAGGGTTGTTTTATTGTAATAGTTTTCATTTTTTCACCTATTCAGTATTTTAGCATAAATTTTGGATATATTAAATAATAAGGAGGCTAATCATGAAAAATCAAAATTGTGGAGATTGTAAAGATTCTAAGCAAGGTAAAGCTTATATAGATAACGAAACTGGATTACTTTGTGTTGAAATTGTAGAAAAATATGAAAAACCAAAAGGGAAGAAAACATTAGTACCATTTGTATGTACAACTTGTGGGACAGTGAACTGGAAATGTATTGATCCAAATGAAAAAGAGGCTTAAAGTCTCTTTTTATTTTTCTACTTGTTTACTCGTCACTAAATCTACATTAGTTAAAGAAGTTGCTATAGATAATAATTCTTGATCAGATAAATCATTTCCTGTTAAATAGTATTCCATATTATTTGAAGTCCAATGTATAGAATTAGCTTGAAGGGCTGCAACAGAATCATTTAAAAGAAGTGGATCACCATATACTGGAATAATTTCAAATTCTTTACTGACATCTGCTACTTCTTCGACTAAAACAAAGTTTTTGCTTCCGCTATAGGTAAGAATTACTCTATCCCCATTTTCTGTATCCAATACTTCTTTATTCGTTAAATAAGTTTCACTTGGAATATAGAGTGGATAGATAATATCTTCAATTGCACCTGTTTTTTTGTCTGGAGTTGTATTTTCACAAGTTTTATTTCCATCCTCACAAGTATTTGTAGTACAACAATCTTTACTAATTAAATCTTCAAGTACAAAATCATCTTTATCAAGTCCAGCTTTTAAATCTAAGGATTTAACACTAACTTTAATTTTTACTGCATCATCATTATTGCAAACTTCAACTCGTTCTAAGTTCATATTTTTATCAAAATAAATTTTTTCATATACTAATTCTGTATTGTTGGGATAATTCACTTTTGCTTTTAAGATATAATTGTTATCTGTTTCTTCTAAAGACGTTTCTGCATCATTTTTTACATCATTCAACAATGGAGCTAATAAGTAAGATTGGCTTGAATTACTTGGCCATTCACTTTGAAATTTAAATGATTTATTTAAACTTGGAGTTACAACATAGACACCATCAGTATTTTTTAAAATAACTTGCTCATGGTTATTAGTTTGATTTACTAAACGAACTTTATAAAAGTCATCTTTTAAAAAAGAAGCTTCTACTGTATACACAAATGTGTCATCGTTATTCATAATCTCCATTGTACCTGATAGTAAATAAGATTTTGATTTGTTTATTTTATCTTCAAAATCACTTTTTACTTTAGTTACATCTGTTTTGCCACATCCAAAAGTTAACAATAGCAATAATAATGATAAAATACCTATTTTTTTCACTTAACCACTTTCCTTTTCTATTTAATTCTATTTTTCTTTATACAAAATATTCATGAATAATGTAGAAAAAAGTGTTCATAATAAAAATAAAGGTGAGTGATAAAATGGAAACAATACATAAAGTATGTCTAGTTTTTACCATTATTGGTGCTATTAATTGGGGCCTTATTGGATTCTTTGATTTTAATTTAGTAGAGGCTCTATTTATGGAAAATAGTGTTATTACTAGAATAGTTTATAGTTTGGTTGGTATCTGTGGTTTAATTAACATTGGTTTGTTATTCAATCATATTACCCATGATCCAATAAAATAAAAAAAGCATACTGTTTAATGCTTTTTTTATTTGTTAATCAACGTTGGAGCTAAATAATCAAAAAAAGGAATGTTTCTTAAAATTCCAAAGCCCACAATCAAAACTAATAAAAGAATAGTAGTGGATGAAGGTACTTTTAATTTGTAGTTCCAAAACTTATAGCAAATCAAATAAATTACTAAAAAAACTATACAAAAAATACCTAAAATAAAGAGTAATGGATTAAATCGAAAGGCTTGATAAAATTCAAGTTTTATTATTGAAAAAATCATACGGGTAATTCCACACCCTGGACAATACAATTTTGTTAATTTATAAAAAACACATGGAATAACAAAACCTATTTTTTGATTCAAAAAATAATATCCAATTGTAATCAGAATTAAACCAATTATATTGAATATTATTTTTTTTTCTTTTTTATTAATCTGCAAATTTATTTAAATCTGCTTGAATTAAGCAATAGTTTACAATGGAAAGTCCAAAAATAGATAATAATAAGTAAAGTATTGCATTATCATTAATATCTTTATTATACATTTTTCCAGCGTTGCTTAATTTTAATCCCATTTTATAATTCCAATAAAAGAAATAAATTCCACAAGTTATAATGGTTAATAAAACCGCTACACCACCTGTAGGGGTATTTTCACCACTTACCTTGTTGGCTTCGTTGTTCATACATACAAACCAATAAATACCATAAATTCCACAGGTAACAATAGATAAAATTATAGATACTACTATATCTCTTTTGGTAATAATTGGTGTACCATTTCCTTTATTTGTAGTGTCTCCACAATCAGAACATACTGTAGTATTATTCGTTAATTCCTTTCCACATTTTTGACAAAATTTACTCATTAAACTCTTCACTCCTTTTATTTAATATATCATCTACCCCCTCCCCCGTCAATATTTTTAAAAAAAATTGTCAAAAAAAATAACGAAAATTACTTTTCAGTTATTTTTATTTTTACTTTGTTACTAACTATATAATTAACCCTTGGATCATCGCCTTCAATTTTTAATTCAACCTCATAATCTCCAATCGTATATCCAGCTAAATCGACATAAGCTGAAATATTTTCCTCAGAAATAGAATTAATTACTTCTTCTACTCCTTTAATTTGAACAGGTATAGAATGATTATCAGTTAAGTTAACAATTAAATTATTATCTAAATTTCGATTTGTAATAACAGAAATATTTAACTCTTTCTGTTTTTCATCCCCAAAGTTAATATTAATTTTAGCATTGGATTCACTAATATAGCGTACCCCATTTGGTTTGGTAACCGTAACATTGTAGGATTTTGAACCACTATTTCCTAAACCATCAACATCAATTGTAACAGGAACACTCGTAATATTATCTATTACACTTTTTTCCCCATAAATGTCTACAGAATAATTATTATTTCCATTAATAGTAACCGCCGAAATAGCTTTTCCTGTTACTAAATTTCCAGTGGTTAAAACTTTAATTGGTACAGTTGCCTTGTAAGTATCTAATGTTACATTTGCAGAAATGGTAGAAGGAACAATTTCTACATTACTTAAAAGATTACCTTTTTCATCGTACGCTACTAATGGAATATTATCGGTTTCATAAGTTCCAGCGTCTTTATAGTCAGAATTATTTAAATCAATTAATGCTTTTACAGTTGCTATTTTATTCAGTGCATCTTCAGATCCTTTTACAACAACTTCGCTTTTTGAAAGTGATACTGTCTCTACGCTCAGCTTTTCATTTAATTTATTTTCATTTAATAACTCATAAGAAGCCGAAAATAATTTACTTACTTTGTTTTTTATGGTAACTGTAACATAAGTAGGATCTATTTTATATTTAATAGAGTCCACAGTTTGATTGTACGTTAACTTAACTCGATAGGAAGAATTGCTAGGTTTATAATCCGTTAAGTCAAGAATTACATCATGTTCTCCTAATTGCTTCGCTAAATAAATAGCGCTTTTATTTCCCGTTAATATAATATCGACTTTATCCACTAATCCTTCCACAACATAAGCTTCTTCGTTATAGAGTACTTTCACTGGTTGATTTGCGATAACTTCTGCTTCATTTTGTACTAAATTAATAACTTCTCGATCCACAAGAAAAAACATAGTTATGGCAAAAATAAGTGATAGGTACAAAAGAATATTGGGTCTATTTAAAATTTTTTCTATTTTGTTAGAATTGCTTTTTAATTTATCTGTTATTTTATATACAATTCTACTAATAGGAGTTATAAAAATTTTGTCTAATCGATTGTATATTCCCATAAAAAGAATAATAAAAATATTTTTTTTCTTTTTTTTGTCTTGTCTTTTATTCATCTTCTTCCTCACCATCACTTTCATTGCTCATGTCGGCTTCGTAGAAAATTTCTGCTTTCGGTTTTAATTCATCCATAAGACGTAGGCGGAATTCATCTAAAGTTAAATTGTAATTTAAATCTCCATCACAAGCGATACTAATTTTTCCTGTTTCTTCAGATACGATAAGTGCTAAGGCATCACTTTCTTCTGCTATACCCAGTGCTGCTCTATGTCTCGTACCTAATTTTTTATTAACATTTGGATCCATGCTAGTTTTAAAAACACTTCCAGCACATGTTATACGATTTCCCTGTATAATAACTCCTCCATCATGAAGAGGCGAATTTGGAAAAAATAAATTACTTAACAGTTCACTTGTCACATCTGCATAGATTTTTGTAGCTGGCTCAATATATTCCTGCAAAGATATATCTCTTTCAATAACCATTAAAGCTCCAATTCTATTTTTCTTTAAATATTCGACTGCTTCCATAATTTCACAAACCATTTTTTCACGTTCATCTACTGTTAAAGTTTTATGCCTACCCAAAAGTTGTGTTCGCCCAATACTTTCTAGAACGCTTCTTATTTCTGGTTGAAAAATAATAATGATTGCTAACGGTCCCCATTCAAATATATATTCCAATATAATTCCTACTGTATAGAGATTAAAAATTTTACTAATAATTTCAATAATAAAAATTAGAATAACTCCTTTTACAATTAAAATCATTTTCACATTATTCTTGATATTTCTTAATATATAATAAAAAAGTAACCACACAACACATATATCCAAAACTTTAGTTGCTAAGGACCACAATGCTTGTAAAGACATTTTTCATCAACTCCTGTATGTTATTCATTATAACAAATTTTTCATATAAATTCTATACTATTCTTTATACAATTTTAAAAAAAATATGTACTTTTTTAAAGTAAACCTTAAGTATTTTACAATAAAAAAGGGTGTAAAATCAGGCTAGGAAAGTGAAAGGTGGGAGAACATAGCTTCATCTTTTTTTATCTTATATTAAATCTGTTTTGCAGAAATTGTACACAAGAAATTTAAACTATAATTCCATTATAGTAAATTCACTACTAATTTAGCAGATCATAACGATGTTTGCCAAAATCTTCATCCTTTTAAAAATTTTATAAACAACTTATATTTCACAGTTTCACAATGTGTTATTGTTGCTTTTTTGTTTTGCCTTTGTTGCATAAAAACTACTTTCATTTGCTAATGCAAACAAAAAAGATGTACATGGACTAACCTTACGAAAGGGCTAGGATTCCGATATACATCAATTCAGTTTGATGAGGCTTCATTGAAAGATGACATGTATTACTCAAACTTTGCACAAGAGTTTTATCACATCTTTATAAGAATATACAAAACTTGAAGAAGATTAAAAGCAAAAAGACTTAAGAAATAATAAGCTCTTTAGTCTTTTTTTATTGTAAACTAGTTAAGGTCCACTTCATAATTGTTTCTTTTTTTGTTACTATTTATGAATTTTTATTCTAATAAACGCTACAAATGCGAATAAGCAAATTATTCCCAAAATACCAATTTTTATTTTACTGCTTTTATCTTTTTTTTCGCTTATTTCTTCTAATTGGCTTTCTTTTTCATTAAAATTTTGTTCCTTATCTTCTTTGTTCTCCGTTTTATTTGTATCGTAAATATCTGGATTTTGATTATTAGATTCATTTTTGTCTATAGAATTATTCGTTGGTGGAACTTGGTTTCCAGCTGATGTTTTTTTTATTTCTGAAGAGGATGTATTTGTGTTAGTTGAATTACTAATGTTTTCATTATTATTAGATGTATTGTTGTTGTCTTCATCTTCTTTTTCTTCTATAATCCAATTAACTTTTGCTGTAATAGAACCAACATTTCCAGTCGCATCGATATATTGAAATGTAAATTCTCCATTTTTTGTAAAGGTAAACCTATTGCTACCATTATTATTTGTAATGGTTATTGGTCCACCTTGATTAATTAAAAGAACTGTGACTGGATTTTTAGTCTCTTTTTCTTCGCTAT
>CANPIH010000051.1 GCA_947574085.1 uncultured Mycoplasmatota bacterium
TCTTAGGCATGCCGCCAGCGTTCATCCTGAGCCAGGATCAAACTCTCAATAAAAAGATTAATTTTAATCTATATTATATTTGTTTAATCTTAGCTACTCAAAATTGACTTTTTTACTTAGTTTTCAAAGATCATTTTCTTGCACTTTTTTGTTTGCGCATTTGTAATATACCAAATCCTTTTTTTAATGTCAACACTTTTTTTACTTTTTTTGACAATTTACATCTTTTCTACATTTTTTATCGTAAAATGTTTTAATTTGGTATTTAAATGTGTGCTTACATATCTCAGCACGTTTTACATTTTACTCTATATTCTATGTGATTGCAATAAAAAAATGCTATTTTTTCGCATTTTTTTGTAAATTTACAAATTTTTCATAATAAAATTGGATTTTTTCTTTATTAAAAGGGGAAACATCTTGCTTTTTTAAAGAAATCAATTTTTGCAATTCGCTTTTAATAATCTTATCTAAATCATTACTATAATGCATTGTACTTTTATGGTATTTGTATTCATTTCTATCTAAAATACGAAAGCCACCATCTGGAAAAACTCTTAAGTCCAAATCATAATCAATATATTTAATTATATCGTTATCTATAATATAAGGTGATGCTATATTACAATAATAAAACAAACCTTGCTCTTTTAATTGAGCTATAATATTAAACCAATTTTTCTTGTAAAAAAGTAATATAGCAATTTCATTAGTATTATAACTTCTGCCATCGTTTTCTGTGATTTTCGTTTTATCATTCGCGCATACAAGAAAATCATCTGTTTTTTCTAATACTATTGCATCTTCACAAACTCTATGAAGTATACCATTATGTTTATAACAATGAATAGTAAGATTATCTCCTACTTTTAAATTGTCCATAATCTTCTCACTTTCAAGAAAACATTATACAGTATTTTATAAAAAAAAACAAATCATCTATAAAAATCACCATAAAAGTAATTATATTTTTTTTATCTTTTTAAAAATTCTAAAAAACTACACTGATAATACTATAGCTTTTGCAAAATATATATTTTTTAAATCCAAACGCTTATACATAACAAAAAGATGCTTTATTTAAATAAAGCTAAAACATTTAAGATTTAGCTTCTAATACTGCCTTTTCAAACTGCTCATCAATATTTAAATTAATTTCATTCTCTATAACATAATCTGGTGTAATTCCAATTTTATCAATACAAACCCCTTTTGGAGTTAACCACTTAGCTGATGTAAATTTTACCATACTTCCGTCTTCTAGAGTGTGCGTTTGTTGTACTTTGCCCTTTCCAAAACTTTTTGTTCCCACTGTTGTTGCTCCATAACTTTCTTTTAAAGCAGAAATTAAAACTTCAGATGCTGAGGCACTATTTTCATTCATAAGTATAACAATTTTATACTCTCTATGTTCCTCCGTATCATCTTTATAATCTTTAACTCCTTCTTTTTCTTCAAGCGAATAAATAATACTACCCTTCGCCAAAAATAAACTTGCTATGTCTTTTGCAGAAGATAAATAGCCTCCAGTATTATTCCGTAAATCTAAAATCAAGGAAGAAATTCCTATATCCTCCATATTACTTAATGCACTACTAACTTGTTCTTTTGCTGTATTGGAAAAAGTACTAATTTTTAAATATCCAATATTATTTTCTAAAATTCTGTAATCTATTGCTGGAATAAACAATTTTTTAATTACAACTTCGTAATCAAAATTCTCATTTTTACGTTCAATAGTTATATTCACCTTAGTTCCTATATTTAAGGACGATATTTTATTCGCAAATTCTTCATTTTTAGAAATCATTTCTCCATTTAAAGCAATAACTTTGTCACCAACTATTAAACCAGCTTCTTTCGCTGAGCCATTTTCTAATAAATCAATAATTTTATTTTCACTGTCAATAGTAATTCCAATTCCCTTATATTCTCCTAATAATTTTTCAGCTAAAGCATTAGTTTCTTCTTTATTCATGTAAGTAGTATAGTCTTCCCCTAAGTAATTAAACATAGCTTTCATAGCACTCTCAAGCATTGCAGTTTTATCAACTTCTTCATAATATTCATCAATTAAAGAAGCATATACTCCTAAGAATTCTCTTAAAGCACTATCCTGATTTAAATCTTGATAAGTAATATTTTTAGTTAATTTATTTTGATTGTATAAAATAACTCCAGTAGTTAAACTTGTAATCAAAGCAGTTGTGATAATAATAAGAATGACTTCTTTTAAATTAAATCCTCTTTCTTTTTCATTTAAATCATCCATTTTATCACCCTCTATTATACATAATAACATATTTTTTAAATATAGAAAGTAAAATAATTTTTTTTCTTAAAAATTGACATAAAAAAGTAAATGATTATTAAGTTGTCAGCAAAAAATAAACACTTAAAAAGCATTTCAGAAACCTTACACTCTTTATGAAACTTCGAATAAGTTCTCAATTATTAATTTATATGATCTTCAGCAGTTTCATAATTTTGGCAATGAAGGAAAGGTTTAAACATTAGTCACCTCCGCTTGTTTTGTTATAACAAAAAATATAGACACTTTTTTATGACTATATTTTTTAAACTTTATGATTATTTATTTTTTGAAACCGTTAGTTCTTTTTTAATATCTTCTTCATTTGTTAAAAAGGCATCAACTTTTCCATTTTTCACTTTTATCAAAGTAAATGATCCAAGTTTTAAATCTTTGATAGAAGTAAATTTTTTAGAGTAATTATCATCAGTAGCAACATAATCCTTATTTAATTCATTTTCTAAATCTAAATAATATACTTTTAAGGCTTTTTCTTCATTCATATACTTTGATACTAAAGTATTGTAATAAGTTGCCTGATTGTCCTCACTAGAAAACGCTATTACATAATATTCTTTAAAAGGACGATTTAACATAGTTCCTACAATTGCAACATTATAATTAACATTTCCTTCAGTGTAATTTATCTCACTAGTTTCTTTAAACAAATCTTTAGTTACAAAGGCTCTGGTAAAAAAATAAATGCCTATAATAATGACAATTAGCCCTAATAGCACAAGTAAAAATCTTTTTATTTCTATTTGTTCATCTGTTTTTATTTTATTTGTATTATTTTTTTTCATTTTCTTCACCCATAATGTATTATAGCAAAAACTAATTCGAAAAACAATTTTTTAAAATCTTTTTTCATTATTATATGAAAGGCATTTCTTATTTTTGCTCTTTTAATTTTTCTTCGATAAACAACAAACGATTGTATTTAGCAATTCTTTCTCCTCTAGACATAGAACCCGCTTTTATAAATCTCAAATTTAACCCTACAGCTAAATCCGCAATAAATGTGTCTAAAGTTTCACCACTTCTATGAGAAATAATTGTTTTGTAATCATTTTTTTTAGCTAATAAAATCGTCTGCATCATTTCAGATACAGTTCCAACTTGATTTGCTTTTAAAAGAACAGCATTGCCACTTTTATTTTGAATAGCCATATTAAGATATCTAGCATTGGTAACAAAATAGTCATCTCCTACAATCATAACTTTTTTTCCTACCAATTTTGTTAATTTTGCTAAACTTTCAAAATCATCTTCATGATAAGGATCTTCTATACTAATGATAGGGTATCGTTTTATTAATGCCACATAATATTTTGTTAACTCTTCTTTAGTAATGCGTTTATTATCAAATTGATAAGTTTTAGTATCTTTATCATACAATTCATTCGCAGCTATGTCTAATGCAATAAACACATCCTTTCCTGGTATATAACCACTTTCTTGAATAGCTCTTAAAATATAATCCAAAGCTACACTATTATAGGAAAAATTTGGGGCAAACCCTCCTTCGTCTCCAACCGATGTATTTAAATTTTCTTTTTTTAATATTCCTTTCAAAGTCAAAAATATTTCTGAAGCGCATCGAATCTTTTCTTTAAATCCTTTTTGAACGGGAACAATCATAAACTCTTGTATATCTAAATTATTATTAGCATGTGTTCCTCCATTTATAATATTAATTAAAGGGATTGGCATAGAGGCTTTACCATTAGAGACAAATTCATATAGTTCTTTTTGATTTTCTTTTGCAAGTGCTTTTAAAACTGCAAGAGAAACTCCTAAAATCGCATTGGCTCCTAATCTGCTTTTATTTGGAGTTCCATCTAATTCTATTAAAAAATGGTCAATCTTAGCTTGATCCAATTCTTTTCCTAATAATTTAGGTCTTATAATTTGATTAACATTTATAATAGCAGCTAAAACTCCTTTTCCATGATATCGAGTTGTATCATGATCTCTAAGTTCTAAAGCTTCTCTACTTCCTGTAGATGCTCCACTTGGTATAGAAGACGACACACTTATACCATTGTCTAAATTCAATTCAACCTCAATAGTAGGATTTCCTCTAGAATCCAAAATTTCTCTAGCTAGAATATCTTTAATTTGTGCCATAACCTACACCTTCTTATTCTATATATAGTATAACCAAACTCCTATAAAATAGCAAATAAAAAAGGAATAGTTCTATTTTATTTAAACAATTTTAAAAATTTATTAGCTTTTCTTTTTAGCAAAACCAAATCACTTAAATTTAAAATATTAAACAAAATAATAAATATTCCCACGCTTTTTGTAATAACTATGCTTTTAAAAGGATTAATAACAATCACAATTCCTAAAAATAAAATAACAAGCGAAGATACAAAAATTACTTTTCTACTTTCTTCATTAATAGAACGTAAACGAATAAAATAAACAAATTTTTTGACGCATTCTACAGCAAACCACAATCCAAGAAACATATTTAAAAAATCAATAAGTTTTAAAGGATTAAACATTATAAATATTCCTAAAAGTATACTTAATATTCCAAAAACAAGATTGAATCGAAAAAGTGGAATCTTATTTTTATCGACAAAAGTAAAAGCAGAAAAAAGACCAGACAGTAAAAAAAATGTTCCAATAACCACACCTGCTGTTTTATTTGTCATATCACTATTTAAGAAAATAATGATTCCAACCAAGGCAAAAACAACAGAAAAAACCATTTCAGCAAAAATAAGTTTATTAAAACCAGCTTCTATTTTTTTCATAATATCACCTTTATATTTTTTATTATATCATACTTATTTTAACATGTGAACCTAAGTATTTATAAAAAAAATTTATTAATTTTATATTGATAATATATGTTAATTGTATTGACTTAAAATTCAAAAAATAGTATTCTATATATAAGAATATAGAAAGTAGGTTTTAACATTGGCAAAAATAAATGAAGCAATCAACATGAGTTTTAGAGTGGATAAAGATTTAAAACAACAAGCAGATACATTATTTAGAGAACTTGGTTTAAACACAAGTGTGGCATTAAATATGTTTTTAGCACAATGTGTAAGAAATCAAGCTTTACCATTTACTCCTACCAGAGCAGAAAAAAATATTAAAATTCAGGAAACTGAAAATAAAGAAATCAGTTTAGTAAACAATGGATATTATGATTTTGAAAATATATTGTAGTTCAAAAGATTTATAATAATTTTAGATTGTTGACAATGTAGTTCATTGTCTTTTTTTAGATTATTAAAATAACAGTGTTTAAAAGTAAAAAAAATAATAAGAAAAACTAAAAAAAGAATGAAATTATTTTGAAAAATAAAAGATAATAATAAATAATTGCATAAAAAAATATAAGTTCTTTCTTTGCATTAAAATTACTCACTGGAACGTCTATCAAATTTGCATCTACTTCACTGTTCATGTTTCTTCCATTTTTAAAACAAGAGAAGCAAAAAATTTAAGCTGACTTGTTTCTAAGGTGGCTGTAACAAATAATTCTCGAGCATTAGAAGATGGTCCATGAGCAAATAATTGAATGGTTATATACAATGTTGCAAAAAATATTAGTACGAATATTTCTCTTTTTTTCTGTATCCTAATATAACCTATTTTTTATTAAAAAAAGAGAACCTTCATTGTTCTTTTTAAAAAATAGTTTCGTCTAAAAAAGTTTAATTATATATAAAATAGAATAATCATATAGAAAATATAAAGTATTAAATAAGTTATTCCATTTGATCTTGTCATTTCATCTTTACAATCGGTATAAGGAAAAATTCCTAATACAATTGTTACAATTAGTAATATAATCAATTGCAAATTGTAACTGCTATTAAAAGAAATTGGATTAATTACTGCACTAAAGCCTGCTATTAATAAAATATTAAAAATATTAGATCCAATAATATTTCCTATAGCAATGTCAGAGTTTCCTTTGAAAGATGCTGTTACACTTGTAACTAATTCTGGTAAACTAGTTCCTATAGCAATAATTGTCAAACCAATAATTTTCTCACTTATATGCAAATTATTCGCTATAATTACTGCATTGTCTACAACAAAATCACCACCATATTTTAATGCAATAATACCAATAACAATAAAAATCAAATTTCTAAAAACATTAATTTCTTTTGTTATTTCTTCTCTTTCTTTTTGACTTTGTTTTTTTCCAATCACTATTGTATAAATTAAAAAAAGCAGAAAAAAGAACATTAGCAACAATCCATCTAAAAAAGACAACTGTGAATTTAAATTACAAAGTATCAAAAAAAGAAGCGTAACAAATACACACATAGGAATTTCAATCCATTTCGTTTCTTTTTTGAACTTCACAGGACGAATAATAGTAGATATTCCTAATATAAGCAATAAATTACAAATATTACTACCGATAACATTACCAAGAGCAATATCAGGCGATCCATTAAACGCAGAGGTAACGCTTACAAACAGTTCTGGCATTGATGTGCCAATTGAAACAATAGTCAATCCTACAATAATTTCAGGAATTTTCAATTTTTTAGCAATCTGACTAGATCCTTCTACTAAAATATCTGCACCTTTAATTAATAAAAGAAATCCAATAATTATTAGTAATACATTTATTATCATTTTCATTCACCTATCCAAATGTACTATAAGTATATCATATTTTTTAAATAAGGATTAAACAAAGTTATACTTTATAATTATTACAATTATTTTATTTTACTTTTTAAATATTGGTTGGCGTAACTTTCCGTCTCTGGTTCTTTCTAAATACCAAACTTCACATTGTAAAGTAGGATTTAAATAGGTACAATCTTTTTCTATAGAATTACAAAATGGACTTTTTTTAATTGGTTTTTCATTTTTTAGTTTTTGATACACCGATTGTTTTTTTCCCATGGTCACTTTTCCTACAAAGTAAAAATTATTATTTTTGTATTCTCCTAACAATAAAGAAATAACCGCATTTTCATTTTTTTCTATATATCCTCCAATAAAAAAATATTCTTTTTTTAAATTTTTAATTTTTATCCAGGAATTGGTACGAACACCTATTTCATAAGTACTATTCTTTTTTTTAGCAATAATTCCTTCTAAATTATTTTTTTTAACTTGCCTAAATAATTTTTTTCCTTCTTTCTCTACAAAACTCACTTTTACAAAATAGTCGGTGTCTAAAAATTGATTTAATACTTTTTTTCTTTCTAACAAAGACTTAATTGTTAAATCAATACCGTCAAGATACAAGCAATCAAAAGCAACAAAACAAACGGGATAATTTTCTTTAAAATATTCTATTTTTGCTTTATTTTTAGTATGACTTCTTTCTTGTAATTTGGAAAAACTGGGGACCCCTTCTTGAAATAAAACAATTTCTCCATCAAATATTACGTCTTTTGTTATTGCTTTTTGAATTTCTTTTAATTCTGGATAAAAGGGTATAAGATTGGTTCCACGTCTTCCATACATTTTAAATAAGTTGGGTCCCACGTGTATCGTTGCTCTTACTCCATCAAACTTTAATTCATAAATGTGCTCTTTGGAATCAAAAGGATAGTCTATTTCTTCCAAAAGCATAGGAGCAAAAAAGTGTCCAAACTGCATTTTAAGACACTTCCAAACTTTTTTGTAAAGAAGTAACCAAATCTTTCATAGAAGGCCTTATCTTTTTTGTTTTTTTCTTAATTGGTTTTCCTTCTATTTTTTCATTTATGGCTTCTTTAATCTGATTTTGATAATCATCTTTATAATTCGCTGGCTCAAAATGACCTGATAGATGGTTTACTAATTCTAGTGCCAAATCAAGTTCTTGTTTTGTAAATTTCGATTCTACTGTTGCTTCTGGAATATTTACTTCTTCTTCAAAATAAATGGTAGACATTAAAATGTTTCCTTCAAAAAAACGTAACAATACATAATAAAATTTTGTTCCAATAGACGTTTTAGCTACCGCTACTTTTTTAGATTTATTTAATACTTCTAAGAAAAGAGAATACGCTTTTGATTTTTTAGGACTCGTTAAAATATAACTTTTCTCATAGTAAAAGGGATCAATTTCATTAGCGGGAACAAAAGAAATAATTTCAATAGTATCTTTAGAGTCCACTTGCATATTGGCCAGTTCTTCTTTTGTAAAAGTCACATATTCTCCACTTCTGTATTCATACCCCTTAACCAAATCTACTTCTTTTACAATTTTTTTACAATGTTCGCAATATTTTTGATAATGGATACGATTTCCACACTTTTTATGTAGTTGATTAAAAGAAGTATCATTATTTTTTATAATTGGGTTATAAACAATAGGAATATTTACCAGTCCAAAAGAAATTGCACTATGTACATTTGCCATACGAATCACCTAGATAAATTATGAAGTAAAATACAAAATATTATTCATTTTTTAAGTGAATTTTTAATTTTCTTTTTTATACACAGAACTTTCTTTTACATACCCTTCACTTATTTTATAGGGTGCAATAGCCCCATCTTCTATTACTTCAATTGTAAATAATGTATCACAAACACTTTTTAGTGAAATCTTGGCATCACTATCTTCATAGATTTCTCCAGAAATATAAACATTTTCACCAGGACGATATTGGTAAGTTTCTTCTAAATGGTTAAGTCCAGCTTCTCTAATAATTTTTGGATAATCATAGAACGCTATATCTCCATCTACTCTTCCACGAATCCCTGCTATTTCTTCAAAAGATGTATTTTGCCACATCCCAGCTTCCCCTGTATAGGTAAATTTTTCATTCCATTCCGCTACCCACTTATCAAAAGGATCCAACTCTCTAGAGTCCAAAT
>CANPIH010000052.1 GCA_947574085.1 uncultured Mycoplasmatota bacterium
CTTGATTTTCTGTTTCGGTTTCTTCTTTTAATTCAATAGCACTTGTTGGACAAGATTCAACGGCGTTTACTAGATTTTCTGATTCTAGATTTTCATTGGTAACAACACTTGATTTTCCATCTTCATCGAATTCAAAATGTTCTGGATCAATGGCAACACACGCACCACAACCAATACATTTTTCTTTACTAACATTTATTTTTTTCATTTTTTCATCTCCTTATTTAAAATTATACGAACAGAATTCTTAAAAATCAACTAGTTCCTATTTAAAAATTGCAAAATTTGTGATATTATGTTTTAGAATAGTGAAGTGATAACATGAGTTCTAGAATGGACAAATACAATCGAACCAATATTGAAAAGGAATACGATTATTATTACGAACCTAATCGAAATTCCAATTATAGCTCTAGATCAAGAAAAAATGAAGAATTGTATCAAGAAATGAGTTATGATGAATTAAATGAAATAAATCTAGCTAGTAACGCACATGTTATTGGTGAAAATAACAAAAACATTGATATAGATAAAATAAAAGAATTGTTAGAAAAAAAATACAAAGAAGAGTCCCGTAAATCAAGAGCTTTTATTAAACAACCTGAAGAAGAGATTTCAGAAGATAAAATGGAAGAGGAAACAAAAGAGTACAATATAAATGCAATAATTGAAAAAGCAAAACAAGATAAAGAAATAGATTATGAAAAAGAAAGATTAAAAAAAGTACGTGATACGCAATACGATATTTTAAAAGGATTGAATTTAAAAGAATCGGAAGAAAAAGAAAATGCATCAAAAGTAACAAGTAATAAAGAGGATTTGGTTAATTTAATACATACAATTACAGAAAAAGAACTGACTCGTGAAATAAATCCTTTAGACATTTTAACCGATTTGAAAGGCAACGACGATACAGTTGTCCTTGATGGTGTAAAAGAAGAAATCTCTAAAGAAATTCATACACCTTCATTAAAGAAAGAAGAAATGAAAAAAAATATAGATAAAACATTTTTTACCAATTCGGTTTCTTTTTCCAAAAGTGATTTTGATGATTTTAATGATTTAAAAGAAGATATGGAATCTAATAAAATATTAATTAAAGTTTTATTTATTATAATTACTATTATTTTTATTGCTGGAATTTTATTTTTAGCAAATCAAATTTTTCATTTAAATTGGTTCTAAAAAACTTCTTTTTTTTGGGTTTTAAATATATATTGTAATATGAAAATAAAGTCCAAGTGGAAAAGAAAAATTTCTTTTCGTCCTTTACAAATCTTTTTATTTTTTCTTTTATTAATACTGAGTTTAAGTATTTTTTTCTTTATGAAATTTAATGAAAAAATAACACCTAAACTTTTGCATGTTGCAGAAGAAAGTATTAATAAATTAAATGAAACAATTTTAACCAATTACCGTGTAAAAGATATTTATCCACAAGTTGATTTGGAAAACGCTATTTTAATTACAAAAAATAGTAAAGAAGAAATTATCAGTATAGACTTTAATTTAGAAAATGTCTACAAAGCTCTATCAATTATTACTGGATATTTGCAAGAAAGTACTGAAAATTCTAATGTTCGAAAAGAAATTTTGAAATACTATAATGAGGACTTATCCTCTGGGCTGGATAGTATAATTTTAAGTGTTCCAATAGGAGTAGCAAGTGATAAAATTTATTTAGCCAATTTAGGACCACGAATCCCAGTAAAAATTAGTTATATGGGATATATTGGAAGCAGTGTGCGAATTAAATTAGAAAATTATGGAATAAATAATGTTTTAATTTCTATTTATATCGATTGTTTTATCACAAATGCTTTTATAACTCCTTCTATAGAAAAGGAGATTTATCATGAATATAATATTTTAGTAGCATCTAAAATTATACAAGGTATTGTTCCAGAATATTACGGTGGATTAATGGAAGCACGTTCTAATGTTTTAAATGTTCCTATAAATTAAAATGTGTGTTATAATTTATATAGTAGGTGAGGGATATGGAAGGAACAATTTTTGTCAACGAAGCTATAGGGAAATCTATTCAAAATTATTTAAATTATAAAAGCTATCCTAATCATGAAGAATTTAATACATTTTTAGTAATTGTAATTCGCATGCTTGCAATTGTATATGGAGAATTAGATATTGTAAATCCTTATCGAACAAATAATGAAAAAGGTTTTGATGAAAATTTAAAAAAGTTTGGATTTCCGGAAGACAAATTATTGGAATGGAAACAAGAAATGCAATTATTTTATCAAAATAAAGAAAACAAGGAATTAGCAAGTGAATTGTTTTTAAATATTCAAAAAAAGTTAATTGATATGTTTGTTTTACGAAAAAGCCATGTTTTAGTGACAGATGAAGAAATTGAGCAATTTAAAAGCTTACTTTACACAAAAAAGGATACAAATCCTATAAAAATGAATTTATTTAATCAATATTCTCCTAATTCTGACACTATTATGCATTATTTAAATACAAAACTATTTGAAATAATGCATAATTATAAATTGACAGAATACAAAGACGTAACCTTAGGAGCAGAAGCATACCAATTGGCAGGATTTAATGCTGTAGAAGTTATGAATATGAAAGAAGAAGATATATTAAATGTAAATAATAAAGTTTATCATTTTTTTCGTATCAAAGAAACCGATTTAAACAAAAGAAGTCGCTTGGAAGAAGCTATAAATTACTATAAAAAATATGGTAATACCATTACAACAGGAAATGGATATGTGGATTTATTACTTCTTTTAGGAATAATTGCAACTGGTGTTATGATTGTGCTGGTAATTGGTTTAAAGTTTATGAGGTAATTATGAAAGTGCTTATAAATAACAAAAAATATGAAGTCATAAAAAATGTTGGAGATGCTATAAATACAAAAGAATTAAGTATTGCTTTAACGGACTATTTTGAAAGTTTTGATTTTATATTGGGGGATTATGCATATGGTAAATTACGCTTAAAAGGATTTAACAACAAAGAAAACAAAAACTTTAAGCCTATTAACGATATTGATTCTTTAGAAGAGTATCTTAAGAATCATTGTGCTTTTGGCTGTCGTTATTTTGTTATTTCAAACTTGAAATAACTTTTTTTTTTTGTTATAATATTTTTTAGAATAGCGAGGAATGTTATATGGCAAGTGTTATTGTAAAATTTCCAGATAATAGAACTGAGAAAAAAGATATTATTAGTGCATATAAAGAAGTTAGTGGGACAGAATATATTATTTTTAATACTCATGAGTTAGACGAAAACCAACATAAAATTACTGGTATAAGTTATAAAACCAAAGACAAAAAAGAATACGCAAACATCATTGAAATGGAAGAATGGAAAAAAGCTAAAGAAATTTTAGTAAATGATCTACATGATAAAAAAGAAAACTTTGAGTATTTTATTCCAGAAACAGAAATATTAGTTACAGAAGACTTTATGCATAAATTGGCTTTAAGAGAAACCAATTATGCAAAGTTAGAAATAAATTATGAATCTTTTTTGTCAAGTCAAGAAAAAGGAATGAATGAGATTCCTTCGAATACTTCAATTCTAAATAATTCTTTTGAAGAAACTGTAAATCTAGAAATGCCTACAATCAATCCAACTCCAATTATGGAAAATACTTCTCAAGATATTGTATCCAGTCCAATCTCTGCATCTCAAACAATGGAATTTCCAGAAGTTCAAAATCAAATTGTAGATGTACCAGTAATTTCACCTACAAATGAAGAACAAGTTGTTAATGAATTTGCAAAAAAAATGCCAAATAATAGTCAAGGAAGTTCTTCATCAGTTGAAAATACTTATATCGAAAATATTGACTCTATGATTGAACAAATGAAGAAAATTTCAGATGAATATATTAAGCAGATGGAACAAATGAAAACAGCATCTATTGAAGAATTTAAACAAATAAAAGAACTTAAAAAATTAGCAGAAGAAACAGTAAAAAAAGCTGAAACAGTTATGGCAAATGCTAGTAATTCTTATTTAGAAAAAGAACAAGTATTGTCTAAAGTGGCTTAAGCATAATGCTTAGGCTTTTTTAATACAATATAATAGTGATACCATGAAAGAACTATTAAAAAACTATTATAATGTTTATGAAACTGATTTGATAGAGAACAATGAATTTGCCTATTTTATTTTTCATGAAAAAAAATATTATTTGGTTCCTTATCTTCGTAGTGAAGAAGAATTTAAGGAATTGCTTTCTATGAATGAAGAATTACTAAAAAAAGGAATTCCCACAGCAAGATTTATATTAAACAATCAGAATTCTTACCTGACTTTATTTATGAAAAAAAAATACGTTTTGTTAGAAATGAATATAAATAGTCAGCAAGAATATAATGTTTTGGATATGATGCATTTTACAGATAAACTTGTAGTTTCAAGTAAAAAAAGCATATTGTATCGAAACAATTGGGCAGAATTATGGAGTTCTAAAGTCGATTACTTTGAATATCAAATTAGGCAATTAGGAAAAGATAAACTTCTTATTTTAAATAGTTTTAGTTACTATATTGGTCTTGTAGAAAATGCAATTGCCTATGTTAATGCGACAACCAAAAAATATCAAATAAGCATAAATGAACGAATAACTTTACAAAGAAAAAGAGTTGTTTTTCCAAATATCGCACTTAATTACTTTAATCCAATTCATTATGTAATTGATATAGAAGTTAGAGACATAGCCTCATATTTTAAATCTTTATTTTTTAATTCTTACGAAGATCTTTTTATTGAAGTATCTGCTTTTTTAAAAAGACGTAAATTAGGGTTGTACGGTTATCAACTTTTATTCGCTAGATTGATGTATCCTTCCTTTTATTTTGATTTATACGAAAAGATTATGGAAGGAGAGCTAGAAGAAAGTGTTTTAATACCAATTATAAACAAAGTAGACGAATATGAATTTTTTTTAAAAGATATGTATACAATGATAAGCAAATACGCTCCAATTGAAAGAGTAGAATGGATAGTCAATAAAAAAGAATTATAAATCAACATTTACAATTCCTTCAATTTCTTCAATCTCTTGTTGCAAAAGAACAAGTATATAGTTTTTTAAAGTAAAATCTTGGTCCATGCATTCTACACAATGTCCTTTTAATTTTACATAAACGTATTTATCTTCGTATTTAATAAATTCGATGTCTCCACCTTCCATATTTAAATAAGGACGTATTTCTTCTAATATAGATTTAATTTTCTCTTCCATAATAAACACCTATTCTTATTATACCAATCTTTAAATTAAAAATAAATAAAAGTATGTTATAATAGTAAAATGAGGTGAAACACTATGCCAAACTATCAAATTGGAGATATTTTAGAAGGAGTTGTAACAGGCATTTCAGAGTATGGAGCGTTTATTCATATAGATGATAGATTTAGTGGATTAATTCATATTTCAGAAATTTCCAATCATTTTGTTAAAAATATTGAAGATTATGTAACAGTTGGAGAAAATATTTTGTGTGAAGTCTTAGATATTGATAAAAGAGTGTATCATATGAAGTTATCTATAAAAAATATTAATTATAAATTAATTCCACGATATGGTAAAATAAAAGACTACAAAAATGGTTTTAAGCCACTGCAAATGAAATTGCCAATTTGGATACGTGAAAAATTAAAAGAGATAGAAAAAATGCAAGAAGAAAGTGAGTTTTAAAATGATTGAAAATAGTAAAATATTGGTCTTAGGAATGGCACGCAGTGGTACATCTGTTGCTAAATTGCTTAGTAAATACAAAAATGAAGTTATAATTACAGATATACAAGAACAAGAAAAAAGTTTAATTGAAGAATTAAATGAATTAGGAATAAAAACAATTATATTAAACAATCAAAGTGATTTAGTAGATGAAAGTTATGATTACATTATAAAAAATCCTGCGATACGTAAAGATAATCCTGCAGTTGTAAAAGCTAAAAAATTAGGTATTCCAGTTATTAATGAACTAGAGGTGAGTTTTAAATTTTTACCTGCTGATGTACAAATAATTGGAATTACTGGATCAAATGGAAAAACAACAACTACCACAATTACTTATGAATTTTTAAAAACTTTAAATAAAAATGTATTTTTAGGTGGAAATATTGGAATCCCACTTTCGAGTATTGTAGAAAATATAAAAAGTGGAGATATTTTAGTATTAGAAATTTCTGATCATCAGTTATGTGATATGTATGACTTTAAAACCAATATAAGTGCCTTAACAAATTTAAGCGAAGTTCATCTGGATTTTCATGGGAATTATGAAACTTATAAAAATACAAAGAAAAAAATTTTTAATCATCAAACAGAAAAAGAAGTCGCTATTATAAATAAAGAAAATGACGATTCATTGAATCTTGTTAAAAATATTACTTCTTCTAAAATTTATTTCAGTTCAAAAAAGTGTGCTGATATCTATGTAGAAAATAAAAAAATTATATATAAAGGACAAGAGATTTTAAACACAGATGACATTCTTATTAAAGGATTTCATAATTATGAAAATTGTATGATTGCAATTGTCATTGCCAAACATTTTGGTGTAAGTAATGAAAATATAAAGAATTTTTTAAGTACTTTTACAGGAGTTGAACACCGTTTGGAATTTGTAAAAAATTTAAATGGTAGAAAATTTTATAATGATTCAAAATCAACAAATAATGAATCTACAAGTATCGCTTTAGATTCTTTTCAAGAGAACATAATTTTAATAATGGGAGGATTAGATCGAAATATTCCTTTTGATACGCTTTCTTCTCATTTACAGAATGTGAAATGTATCCTTTCCTTTGGTGAAACTAAAGAAAAAATAAATGAATTTGCTTCTAAAAATCATATAACTTCCATGGTTTTCAATTCTTTAGAAGAAGCCACAATAAAAGCTTATGAATTAAGTGAAAAAGACGATATCATTCTTTTGAGTCCTGCGTGTGCATCTTGGGATCAATACAAAGATTTTGAGATTCGTGGTAAAGAATTTAAAGAAATAGTAAAAAAATTAATATAATTGTTGGTTCAACTTTTTGGCTTATTTTTTTGTTTATAAATAAACCTTATGATTGACTTAAAATAGATATATTTTTCTAAAAATGGCTTTTCAAAGAGGAAAATATTTTTTCAACTTTTTTAAAGTCATTTCATTTATTTTTGTTGTCCTTCTGGAGAACGTATAACAACTCTTAGACAAAATAAATAGTCAGTAATAATATTAACTGACTACAGTATAACACATTTTTTTATTAAACTCTATATTAGGATATTAATTTATGATAAAATCATAAATAAGAGAGCGTGAAATAATGATAACAAAAGAGCAAATACTAAATTCTATACAATTTGTAGTTAATAATTCTAGTCATGTTAGAATTAAAGAGGGGAATATAGAAAATGTTATTAATTTACTTAAAGAAAGCAAGAAAGAACCGTGGTTAAATAGTGATTATTTAGATTTAGAAAAATATTCTGAAAATCAAATTCTAATTTATATGATATTATGTGAATCATTAAACTTTTGCTATTGGGATTCTGATATAAAGTGGAAAATAGAATATAAAGGGAAATGGTATTCAGGGTCCTTTGGATTATTTTATGCTATATTTAAAGCAATTCAAAAGGGATATGATTTATTAAATGTTGAATATTTAGAAAATATAACAATTGAGCAACTTGATGAAATATTTAAAGGGACTACTTCTATTCCTTTATTAAAAGAAAGATATAATATCATTAAACAATTAGCTTGTGAATTAAAAAGCATAAAAGATATTTCTAAGTCCCTTGATTCTAATGGAGATATAGAACTTTTAAATAAAATTATTAATAATTTCAGCAATTTTAAAGATACAAGCATTTATAAAGGGAAAAAAATATACTTTTTTAAACGAGCAATTTTATTAGTAGGAGACTTGATTTTAAATGTTGCCTCAATTAAAACAAAAGTTATAAATGATAACAACATGCCTGGATGTGCTGATTATAAAATACCACAAGTATTAAGACATTTAGGAATATTAGAATATTCTAATGAATTAGCTGATATAATTGATTCTGAACAAACAATAGAACATGATAGTGAAATGGAAGTTGAAATTCGTGCTAATATGTTATATGCAATAGAATTAATTAAAAATGGATTACATCAAAAAGGAATAAATATGAGTTCTGTTCAAATAGATAATGCTTTGTGGTTATTAAGTAAAAATAAAGAATTTAAAGATAAGCCATATCATCTAACTAGAACTATTTATTATTAATTTCCTATACACACGTACATTGATTATATCAATGTACAAGTGCATTTTACTAAATTGACAAAATATAGTTAAATTTAGTGTAATAGTCTTAATTAGTTAGTATAATTTCTATGAGAATTATCAGTTGTTAAGTGTCTACCAAATCTCACTAAGAGAGGAGATTTGATAAAAATGAAGAAGAGAATTTTTGTTATAAAGATTCTTAGATATCTTTCTGTTATTTTATTGCTCCTAAATCATAATGATTATCGTAATAAAAAAATGACACTCATTCACTAGAATAAGTGTCTCTACACATTAAATTGGGTAGACATTCGCAAAAACTGAATGTTACCTTTTTTTGCAAGTTTCCTTGACATATTCGTCATAGCATAAAAACGACTTTTTGACAAGTCGTTTTCTATCGTTGCTCGAAAGTTCGAGTTTCCTATCATTATGGTGCCCAAGGCCGGACTTGAACCGGCACGGGTTTTAACACCCGCAGGATTTTA
>CANPIH010000053.1 GCA_947574085.1 uncultured Mycoplasmatota bacterium
AAATAATAACTAAAAATTAAAAAAACTAAGTAAATACAATATTTAACAGTGGTTTTATAAGTTTATAAAGACTTATTTTACCACGAATTTACCACAATACAGATGAATGGGCTTTGATATGACAATATAATTAAAATAAATTTTAAGAGATTAATAACAACAAAAAGGAACCTCCAAAAAGTTCCTTTTTGTTATTTGTATAGTATATGATTCACAACTCTTTGATTCCGAGTTTTCTCGGCATAATCGCTATCGCTTTTATTCCAATTTCCTAGGAATCAATATCTATAGTGTATTTAAAATTATATAAAAATCAATGTGAATACTATAAAATTAATTAATTTAATTAACAAAAAAGGAGACTTGTAAAAATTCTCCCTTTTGTCATTTCAGTATATCATTTTTAGTTAGTCGCCTAAATATTTATGTTCGCTTATAGGAAAGGGATTCCAATATTGAGTAGCACATTTATCACAAAAAATTCTTTTGCCTTCCATATTGGTGTAAGCTGTTCCCCTAAACTCTTTTTCACATTCCCCACAAGTATATTTTTTTCCACAACCACTTAACATTATTGCTATGATACACCCAACTAATATTATCACTTTTCTGTTCATTTTTCTGTCCTCCTATATTTCTTAATATTAATTTTTCGTCATTGTATATATTTCGCCACCACGTGGAGTTGAAAATACAACGCCTTTTTCTTTATCAAATGAAAATTTCATTGCTCTATCTCCCATGTAACCATAAATAGTCCGAGAGCCATCGACATTAGTAGAGCTATCAACTACAAACCCAGTACCATAAATATCCACAAAGCTTGAAGTACCATCTTTATATTTTTGTAATGTATATTCTAACCATAATTCTTGTACTTCAAATGTACCTGATTTTTGAAAATGGTATTTTTCTACACTATCATAATTAATATCATAACTACAATCAATATTTTTACCATCATAGCTATTAATTGTAATGGTTGCACTCAAATTATCTGAATTACTATAAGTCCATGTCCCATTAATATTCCAATTTTCAGTCTTAGTTGACCCACTATCTGATACCCCATCTGTACTTGATTCAAGAAGTGCATACCAATTTTCGTCAGGCGTAAACACGTATCTTATATTATGAGATATATCATATGTAACATAGGGATGCTCTTCTACTATAGAGTAATTATAAGTTGCTTTATTCGTTTCGTCACACTCAATGTTATTAAACTGATATGATTTTGCATTTGGGTATCTCTCTTTAATTACTTCATCTACTTCTTCTATACTTGGGGTTTTAGTTGCATAATATTGCCATTTATCTTTTTCAATTGGAGTAATACTATCAAGTAGCCAACCCTCTTCATACAATGTATAATTTAATTCAAATCCCATACTATACTCCATAATATCATTTTTAGATTGTATCCACGTAACCATAGAATCCGTTCTATTTTTTTTGTCTGTTTTTCGTCGGGATATTTCAATATCATATACCTCTAATCCATAGTTAGATAAATATCCAGAATTATTGATGTCACCCATAATCTGATTTTCAGTTTTTGCTCCACCATTGCTACTGCACCCACAAATTGTTAATCCTAACACTATAAACAATATAGTTAATTTTGATTTCCTCTTGTTGTTCATCTTTGTTGTCCTTTCCCTTATTTTTTAGTAAACCACCATTTTTATTCATTTTCACCGTCCTTTTTTATCTATTTGTGGTTAGCTATACGTTAATTTTATGCGTATTACGCATAAAAGTCAATATGCACGATATGCATAAGTTAGAATTAGTCGGAGGACTATAAAAAATGAATACAAATAAATTACGTGATTTAAGAGAGGATAGGGACTTGACCCAAGCTGATATAGCGGAAATATTAAATGTCAATCAAACCACTTACTCAAGATATGAACGTGGCGACATCAACAACATACCGCTTGATGTTCTAATCAAAATGGCGTTATTTTTTGATACTAGTATCGACTATATTCTAAATGTAACAGATGAGAAAAAAACTTATAAAAGAAAAGGAATAAAATAATATTAATTTTCTGTATTCTATTCGCATACCTTTCATATAGGAGGTATGTTGTATATGCAGGACGGTATAAGCATTGAATGTTCTACCACCATAGAAGATAAACGACAAACATGGCAAGCAAATTTGAAGTCAATTATGAACTATGGTGATTACTATGAAGCGACCATTGAAGCAAGGGGCACACACTTTGCTATGCTGGTAGGGAAAACGGATAATTACAATTGGGTCGCTTTACCAATCCAAGAAGTATCATGTTCACTTGCAAGTCCAAGCGATACCTTTTGGAACGAGGAGCGACTAACTTCTTTAATAGGAATGGTTGACGCTACCACGATAGCGACAGTCATATCCTTTATTGAACAACACAAAAATATATTATTTGGTAATTCAATCACCAAAAAGCCAAAAGGCAGTGAAGGTCACGGGTAATAAACGTAATCTTCACTGCTTTTGGTATTTAATATACAAAACGATATTACAATCCCTCGTCTTCTTCAAAATCCTCTAAACTCTCTAATTGGGCAATCCGATTTTCGGTATCAGGGTGGCTGGCATAAATCCTATCCATTAATGTCATATCACCGCCACCGTTTAATTTTTGTAACATCCCTAAGGCGCGCCTTAATTCAGCTCCAAACCCAATATCATGAGCGAATTTATCGGCGCCATACTCACATACGCGACTGTTTAGGGAAAAGATAGCCCCAACGAGCATACTCCCTAGATTAGAAATCACCTTTTTTAGCCACCTGACCACACGTAGAGCAATATGGTCACGACCTTGGAACATGCTGACAATCGTGTCGGCGACCCAAAATAAGGCATTGAACAACGTCATAAAAACTATTACTAATAGATTGCCAATCACAAACACCATACATACCTTGGTATCATTATTACTAAGGTGTCCAAATTCATGGGCTAGAACCCCTTGTAATTCCTCACGGGTAAAGAAGTCGATTGCTCCCTTAGTGACACATACAGTATTGCTCGCACATGCAAAAGCATTAGGGCTAGTATCATTGTTCATAAATAAGGTAATGTTTTGGCTCAAGTGTGGATTTTGCTTTTTCGCTTGTTCGTAAACCTCTTCAAATAAGGGATATAAATAGTCCTGATACTCACGGGTCTTAATCTTCTTCGTGTGATTGAGTAACCGCATAATCCCCTCACCAATTGGGGTTAAGGCGATTAAAATTAGAATCCCATGAAGTATCAGGATAATTACAAAACTGCTTTGAAATAGAAAATATAAAAATATAAGATAAACAAAATAGAAACAGAGTAAAACATAGTTTGACTGAATCGTACTTTTCATTATGGTTTATCCTCCATGTTAGATATTTGGTTTATGCACTTTGATTTGATAATGGATATTGAGGTCTTTACTCATGTAGATAGCTTCACCTGTTTTTAAGTTCTTAATGATGTCAGGGTGGTATAAAAATTCTTTGACTATCTTAGCGGTACCAAGTCCCGTATTATCTCGGGTATCACGAGATTTCTTCACCTGATACGTCATATCAATGGTATTCCGTGTCCCAAGGGTTGTTGCCCATACCTCGGCATTGCTCGGTTCATTTTGACGCATAACAATATAGTTGTTACAACTCTCGATTATTTGCTTTCTAAGAGATTCGTCGACACTGTCTAAGTCTGATAATGATTGGGTTGCTAGAATACTCGTGATATTGGCACTTCTTGATAAATTAACCAATAACAAGAGGTCACGACTCATATAGATACTGACTTCATCAAATAAATAAAACGTTCTTGAGAAACGTTTATGAAATAAACTGCTTACCCCTTGTTTGGCGTCAATCGTAATTAAGCGACCAAACAAGGGCGACATTTCAGGATATACTAGAGGATTTAAAACAAAGAGAATAATCGCCTTTTCATTTAGAGCGGTCGGAATGTCGATACCGTCATCAGTGAAAAGCATTCCAATATCACTCTCGGCTAATAGGGCAAACCGTGCGACCGTTCCCTCGACAATTTTAGCGACACTTTCCGCCATGTTTACGTTATCAAGATGAATTTGCTTTGTTATCTTTTTTTGTTTCTGTAACGCCAAGCTAAGCCTTGTAAACGCTGATTTATCTAAATGCTCAATAATATTGGAAAATGTTAAAGCAATCCCGTTTGCCTGCATTAAATAGATAACCTTTTGGATATAGCGACTTGCATTAACCTTATAGTGTTCCTCGCTCCAATCGGTCATGGATATAAGCATATCCTTAATCACTGTCACTTGTTTATTATGAAAGGGATTATAGGAATCACTTGTTTCAGGACTGTTTAGATTAATCACATAGACTAACTTATGCGGGTATTGACGCTTATAACGCGTGATATAATCAAGGATACTTCCTAATCCCGTATCACCTTTGCCGTCAACGATTAAAGCGGGGTAATCATACTTAAAAATACTGTCAATAAAATTACTTAATGTAACCGTCTTACCGCTTCCCGTTGTACCACAAATAAAAAGATGTTTCATATTGTTAGGAATAACAATTTTTTTCTTGCCATAAACCCCAAGTAACGTCGTATCACCTTTAACGGGTTCTTGTTTCTTATTGTCCTTTGTTAGTTCAGGTTCTTTCCATATTGGCGCTTGATGTCCACTTGACCAGATAGCTAATTTAAAAAGACCAATAAAGATAAGCCCGACCATTATGATAATAACGATTCCAATGTCATCACCTCGATACTGTCATATTTTTCTAAAGACGAAGTTAGTATATTCCAAGTACTTGATTGCGAGGCGGGGATTACCCAAATTTGTACATCATAGTTAAGATAATTCTGTTCGATATTATGAATAAGTCGAACCGTAGCCTTTTTACTTAGCTCAAACTCAATCGCATATGATTCACCGTCTTTTTGAAAGACAATATCAGGATGATGTTGTCTAACACCAAACCCGTCTTTACAATGGAGTTCGCGCTCGGTTGTCATAGTATCGAAAGTAAACCCGTAATGCTTAATAAAATACGGTAAACAGTCAAGCACGGTCATATCATGATGAATCTTATCAACCCGAATCGTTTCATTCCTAGGCGTAACATGAATCAGACGCATACCGTCTTTGGTTAGATAATAAAGATAAGGCAAGCCATAGAGAACCTTTTTACGAAATAGATAGCCATTATCAACAAGTAATTTCAAACGACGGTCACAGGTTCTAGCACTAGGGAAGTTCGCTAAAAAAGCGACATGGCGACCAAAACAAAACCCAAAACGATATATCATGTTCAAGATAATATAATCACGTTCCATAAGTTTCAAGGAAACACCCCCAAAAAAGATATCAGCATAACGCAAGATACAGCAAAAAGAATAACCAATCAGGATAACCTTAAATAGAATAAACAAACGCCTATATGGCACAATAAATAGAACAATCCATCAAGGTCTATTACAAGGTACAATCACAGAATCTAAGAAACGGAGCTTTCGCAAATTTTCCAAGGGCGGTCGAAAGGAAAATTTGCGAAAATTGGAGACAGTATTAACTCCGAAAATAAACTAACAAACCCTAAGAATCTCTAGCTCGATAAGAATATTAAAAATAGAAGAAAAACACTTCTCCTACATAAAAGAAACATAAAAAAATAAAACTATCATATCGAGCTAGAGGCGACCGCCCCAACAAAACCTACCCACCAAACACACACCACTACAACAACTACTACCTACACAACCAACTACCACACCAACCCCTAATATATAATATAAAATAAACATGATGAGAAAGAGGGGTCTCGGGTAACCAAGCCGAGACCCCTATTTCGAATAGAACGATATATAAGGGGTTGGAGTGTGGTAGTAAACTATATGCCTATACCGCCTTAGTTAGTACAACTTTTGGATATGTAATTTATAGAAATAATTCTGTTATAATCTTTTTTTATCTAAATACTTATAGTATAATATATATATCTATAAAATAGGAAGGAGAAATGAAAATGTTTGATTTAATTAATAATATTGAAAAAAATTGTATTCTTGAGATAAGGGGAAAAAGATATGAGGTTTTAGCTAAAGTATTATATGTAACAGAAACGGAAACAAAAAATTGGTATGCAAAAATCCAACTTCAAAATCATCATGTATTGGTTATTTCTCCATATGACGATTTCATGTATTTTGGTTATGTTGCAGAACCATTAAATTATAGCTTCCCGACCCCTGATATTATTAAATTCAATGATAAAATCTTTAAAAAAGATGCTGATGATTATCAAATGGTAAAAGAATTCATTTTTGGTAATTATCTTGAAATGGAAGGAGAAGTCCAATTTTCTGATTTTAGTAATGAAAACGATATTATTAGTTTAGGAATTATAACTCGTACTAGTAAACGGGCTGATGTTATTGCCAGCGTAGTAGATTTAAAAGATATTAAACTTTTTAAAAATGAAATATAATAACAAAATAATATCAGCTGGAAAAAAGAGATTTATAATTCATCTAATAACAATATTTTTTGTTATTATAATAGCTGTTTTTTTATGGTTATGGCTAATTCCTTATTGTAAAAAAGTAGTAAAAGGTTTGACGGTTAATGAAATGGTGGCAAGTGCTGCATTATTTGTAACTTTAGCTAGTTTAATATTAAAATTTTCTGATAAAATATTAAAAATGGATTCGATAGCTAAAAGAAAAATATTATTGGATGTAAAAGTTGTAAATAATTATGCAAATATAACTTGTAAAATATCTAATTGTAGTACTAAACGTATAATACCCCAAAATGTATATTTAATGGTAGAAGAAGGAATAATGAAAAATAATATGGCTAGTTTTCCTTACTTATTACGACATGAAAAAGATGAGTTTGATTGTGTATTTGCTTCTATTTGTAAAAAAGGGGGGATTACTCGGGTGCCTGAGCACTTACTATCCGAAGAATTTTATAATAAATTCAGAGAAATTGTAAGGCTTAAGCATCTGACAAGCGAAACAATTATGTTTATTGATCCAGGAGAGGAATTTTCTGAAGATACTATTTTTAAACTTACGCCAGGAGTCTATAGAGTTACCGTAGTTTGGACTTCTGTAAAGGAGGATTGTATATGTTGTACAAAAGAATTTGTTATAAATTAAAGAGGTGATGATATAATGTATGAATATTTACCATGGTCTAAACAAGTTTTAGATAAAGCTTATATTGATTATCAAAGTGGTAATTTTTCAATAATAGATGCTGAGTTAGGTGGAATTTGTAATTTAAACTGTATTTATTGTGATTCGCCTGATAGAAATAAAAAATCTTTATCTGTTGATATAATAAAAAAATTATTAGATACAAAACAATTTGAGTGGCTATTTATTTGTGGATTAGGTGAACCTGCATATGGCGAAAATAAAGTTCAATTAATTGAATTACTCAAATCATGTAGGAAAAATAACGTGAAATGTTCAATGTTTACAAATTTAATCAATTTTGATGAAGAATTATTCTCATATATTGAGTTAGACGTATTATATATAATGTTTAAACTAGACAGTTTTGATGAAAATAAGTTAAAATTATTATATGGAAACCCTAATATAAATTATAAGGATATATTAAATAAAATTGAGCAAATTGCTTCTTATGTAAAAATTAAAGACAATTGCACAAACATTTGTGCATCTATTGTTCCTACCACAATAAATTATAAAGAGCTACCTGAAGTTATTAAATTTTGTATGAGCAAAAACATTTTTCCTTTAATAGGAGATTTAGAGGATTCAGGGAAAGGTCAAAATGTTTATAAAAAATTAAAACTTTCAAATGAACAATTAAAAATTATAAAAAAAGAATTAAGTAATGATTATAAAATTCCTATATGTCCATCTGTTTTATTTGGAATACATATTTTATATAATGGTATAGTAGCTGTAGATAAAAGTACGGGATTATCATGTCATTGGTTTTGGTTAACAGAACCAAAAATAAAATATTTTAAAAATATTAGGGATTATCAAAATATTGAAGAACTAACAAAGGAAATAATTAATTATAGAATAACTAAAATTGATTATTTAAATAAATTAATTCCGAATATTGATGATTTGATATTTGGAGGCTGTGGTGGAAATATAAAAGAACTATTAAAATTTTATTTATCAATACATGGTAATTTTAAAGAAAATAACTTAAAAAAATAATAAATATTTAAAAAGAGTGAGCATGTAGAATATCCGTTAAATTTAGGATGTATATTCTACATATTCACTCTTTTCATTAAAATAATTTCTTGTGATTTATTATCCAAGGGTGATATTTAGTATTGACTTTGAATAAGTTAAAACAAGATATATAAAATTACCAACCATATAAATACTGAATATAATAGTAAGTGTATAACTACTAAAATTCATACATGCGTCGGTAAAGAAAGGAGCGTATCATGAATAACAAAGATGTCCCTATATGGGAAAAGTATACCCTCACTATTGAAGAAGCGTCAAAGTATTTTCGCATTGGTGAAAACAAGTTGCGCCGACTAGCCGAAGAAAATCAAAATGCCGATTGGCTTATCATGAATGGCAACCGTATTCAGATAAAGCGAAAAAAGTTTGAAAAATTGATTGATAAATTAGACGCAATTTAGTTAAAAAGGCGCTTTTTATGATATAATTAGGTTAGTCATATCAAGGTTCTTTCTAACAGAGAGGAGCATATGAATTGTTAGAAAA
>CANPIH010000054.1 GCA_947574085.1 uncultured Mycoplasmatota bacterium
TTAATTAATAGAAAACCCATAGAAAAAATCTATGGGTTTGTCTACATTCTGAAAATTGATAGATTGAACTATCTATCAATTTTTTTATGAATATAAAGGTTTTAACTGATTCATCATAATCACCTTGTTTTCATAGCTTGGGTGAACATATCTTTCTAATGTTATTTTTACACTTGAGTGTCCTAATATTTCGCTCAAGGTTTTTGGATCACATCCATTCTCAATACAACGAGTTGCAAAAGTATGTCTTAAAGCATGAAAATTATACATTTCTAAATCAAGCTTATTAAGTATTTGTTTGTATTTATTAAAATATGTCCTTGTTTCAATAAATTTTTCTTCCTTCGATATTAGAAAAGTATCATCTGTTACATTTTGACCTAATTCAGACATTATAGGAATTAGAAAATCTGGAATTGGAATTTCCCTAATTGAGGAAGATGACTTTGGCTCATCCATTATAATTATTGTTTTCTTTCTAGCTTGTTCATCTGGATTTTTTATTCTAATTAATGTCTTTTTAATCTGGACTTTTTTATTTATTAAATCTATATTTTTCCACTGTAACGCACAAAGTTCTCCAATTCTTAATCCTGTATAAAGACAAAAATAAATACCAAAAGTTCCTTCATTCAAATTTTTAATCAATTCTTCTTCAAGTTTTGCTTGTTCATCTTTTTTTAAAATTTGAATTTCATTTTTAGGTACTTTTGGCATAGGAATTTTTATATTAATATCTCCATATTTTAAAATCTGTTGTAATATAATTAAAATATCTTTAACTGTTTTTTCCATTAACCCTTCACTTAATAGTTCTGATGTAAATTTATTAATAAGTTCTAATGAAATAGCATTTTTCTTAATCTTAGCAAACTTTGGAGTAATTCTAGATTTAATAATATATTGATAATTAGAATACGTGGATTTCTTATTTTTTATTCTTGCATTATTTAACCAAGAGTTTATATCATAACCAATATAAGTTTTATCACATATAAGTAGATCATTTTTACCTATTAAGTTATCTATTACTTGATGATAATTATCAAGAACTTCTTTTTCACTACTACCATAAACTGATTTATAATTTGACGTACCATTATCTTTATACCCATAATGATATCTAATTTCAAATCTTCCATCTTTCCTAGAATATATCTTTCCAGTTTTTGATTTCATTTTTTACCTCCTTTCGCCTAATATAATACATTGATTTTCTTTAATATAAAATTAAAAATAAAAAGAACTTTTAAAAGTGTCATATTGCGATTCACAACTCTAGCTAATTAGAGTCATCCAAACAATACAAACCACTCCAACCAGTAAAGAAATTATCTTTTTCCAATTCATTTTATCCGTTTTGCGAATAACAGAAAAAAGAACAACAATAAAAAGCTGTAATTTCATAAGTAAAGTAATAATAACAGGTGTTCCATTGGCGTAAGCAATGGCACTTAAAATGGTCGTAAGTGAATAAAGAAAACCTAGTAGCAAAAGAGTACTCCAAAATGCTTTTTTCTCACTTTTTTCCATTTTTTCTATACTTTTCTTTTTCTTTTCTTTTAAAAATAAGAAATAATAAATGGGTATAGCAACGAAATAAAAAACAAAATTAATACCATATTCGTTACCACCTTTACTAGTTGCGAGTTTTAAAAAATAAGGTTCTGATGCATAAAAAATCGTTGAAGTAATTAAAATAAAGATATTTCTTAAATCTATTTTTTTATTTGTAATTTCATTTTTCATTTTATTGGTTTCATAAGAAAAAATATAAATGGCAATAAAAAAGATAACAAATAGAATTAAAAAAATAAGCTTTGGTTTTATATAGCCTAAAAAAATATCACAAAGTAAAATTAGAAATAAACTACCTGAATCTATTAAATTGGCAAGTCCTATTGGTAAAGTTTGAATGGCGATGGCGTAGCAAAAATCTCCCCCTACCATAGCAAACGCATAAAGAATCACAACGCCAAAAGAGATAAGAGACATTTCAATACTATTAAATAAAGAAAAGATACAAACAAATATTCCAATCATAAGATTTACCCAAAACAAATATTCTGCTTCATTATATTTAAGAAGTAGTTTTTCTTCTAATGTATCTCCAATAGAATGGATAGTTGTCCACAAAAGAGCCGCTTTTTTCCCACTCATAAAATCACACCTATTCTTATTTTCAGTATAGCAAAAAGAAAAAAAAGAGTAAAATTTTAGTGTAAAGTATAAACAAACATTTTACATTTTTACTGCCAAATCTTACCAGTTGTTTTTTACTATTCTTTTGTTATAATTTTTATAGAACGTTTGTTCGCGGTGATGTTATGAAAAAAGAAAGACATTTTTTGTGTATTGATTTAAAAAGTTTTTTTGCCTCCGTTGAATGTGTCAATCGTGGATTGAATCCCTTTACCACTCCTTTGGTGGTTGCTAATAAAAAACAAGGAAGTGGAGCTATTACACTTGCTGTTACCCCCTACTTAAAAAAGAAAGGGATAAAGGGACGGACAAGACTTTATGAAATCCCTAAAAATATTTCTTATATTGCTGTAAATCCTAGAATGAAACTTTATTTGGAAAAATCCAAAGAAGTCGTAAGTATTTACTTAGATTATGTAGCTAAAGAAGATTTACATATTTACTCAATTGATGAGTGTTTTTTGGATGTTACGGATTATTTACATCTTTATAAAAAAAACGACTATGAATTAGCTCTTGATATTTTAAAAAACATTCAAAAAAAAACTGGACTCACTGCAACTTGTGGAATTGGTCCTAATATGCTTCTTGCTAAAGTCTCTATGGATATGGATGCTAAGCATAGCCCAAATTGTATTAGCAAATGGACAATGGAAGATATTCCATCTAAGTTGTGGCCTATTACTCCCCTATCCAAAATGTGGGGAATTGGAGAACGTATGGAAATACGTTTGAATGCTTTAGGCATCTTTTCGATACAAGATCTTGCATTGTATGATCAAAACAAATTAAAAGAAAAGTTTGGAGTTATGGGGCTAGAGTTATGGAATCATGCGAATGGAATGGATAGTTCCTGTATAAGAGATTTTGAAAATAAAAAACAAGAAAAATCTTTTAGTCATAGTCAAGTTTTGTTTAAAGATTATTATTACGAAAATACTAAATTAATTATCGAAGAAATGGTCGAAGTTTTGAGTAGTAGACTTCGCGAAAATAACTACGAAACCTCTTCTATTGGATTAGGTATTCAATATTCCAAAACAATTGGAGATGGCTTTTATCATCATACCAAATTAGAAATCGCTACTATGAAGGAACAAATCATTCAAGAGACTTGTTTTTTACTTTTCGATCGTTATTATGAAAATTTACCAGTTCGTAAAGTAAGTATCTCACTTGGAAATTTGAGTAAGCCTCTTGGAATGCAACTCAATTTATTTGAGAGTTATGAAGAAAGTAAGAGACAACAAAATAGGAATAAAGCTATTGATGAAGTAAAACTTAAATTTGGAAAAAATAGTCTTTTAAAAGCAGTAAATTTATTAGAAGATTCTACCATTATCGAACGAAATAAAAAAATAGGAGGACATCATGAATAAAGATCGTGGCATTATAAAATGGATGCCTTTTGAAAGTTTGACACCAAGTAAAAAAATTATTGATTGTATTTTAAATGAAAAAGAAAAAATAGAAAAGCCTACGCTTTCTTTAGAGCAACAACAAGAAATTGAAGAAAAATTGATAATTGCTTTTTACGTGCAAGAGAAAATCACTATAAAATTTTATCAAAATGGAACGATTAAAAGTGTTATTTCTTTTATTAAATTCCTAGATGCCACTTATAAAAAAATTGTCCTTCAAAATAAAAGAACAATCCTTTTTAATCAAATTATAGAAATTTCTTTTTCTTAATTGTATAGTTTTTTATTTCATGTAACGAATTTCAAATGTAGTTCCCATTTCTTTTTTAGAATTTACTTTAATTAGACCATTATCTTTTTCAATTATTTTCTTGGCCAAACTAAGGCCTATTCCAATACTATCGTTTTTACTATTTTCTCCTTTGTAAAAACGTTTGAAAATATTTTGCAAATCCTTTTTACTCATTCCTATTCCATCATCTGTTATACTAATTTTCGTATAGAGTGCATTATCAAAAACATTTATTTGAACATTTCCTTTTTCTTTGGAATGTTCTATTGCGTTTTTTAAAATATTTGTAATAGCTTCTAGCTCCCAATGGTAATCTCCTACAAAAGAGATTTTTTTATCACCTGCTACTTCTATATTTACTTTTTTCTCTCTATTTAAAATAGTAATATTTTCTATAGCATCGTTTACTAACTTTTCTATAAAAATTGGTTCTTTTTTAAATTCTACTACATCTGCGTCAAATCTCGATATTTTTAAAAGAAAGACAATTAAAAAATGAATCGTTTCAACCTGATGTTGAACGTTTTTTATAAACTCTGCTTTGGTATTCTCCTCCATATTCGGATTACCAATAATATTGTCTAACATGATTAAAATAGAAGTTAACGGTGTTTTTAATTGGTGTGAAATATCAGAAATGGAATCTTTTAAGGCAAGCTTTTCTAGACGAAGATTCTCACTTTCCTCTCGAAGCATTATAGTCATTTTGTAAACTTCATTTTTTAAAATAGATAAAGATCCTTCCCCATTATCGGTAATAGCAAGAAGATAATTTTTATGATTTATTTCTTTCATATAATGAATAATTTCTTCAATATTATGTTCTTTTTTTCTATAATAAAAATAAAAAAGAGAAAGAAAGACAATTAAAACAAGAGCTGTAAAACCAATATTATAAAACAAATGCAATTGATAATTTTTTTCCATATTGTATAGAATAGAACTTTCTTTTTCGATTCCATATTTTTGGAACATATCCAAATACTCTATTGTTTCACGATGATTTACTAATTTTATTAATTCTTCTTCTGGAATAGAGGGATATTTTTCTTTAATTATTGATAGAATTCCATAAACGTACTCATTTACATTTTTTTTATATTGTTTGTATTGTTCCTGAGTCAAGAAAAAAGAACCTAAACTAAAAAGAAAGCAAAAGGTTAAACTAACAAAAAATATTTTTATTCGTTCTTGTTTCATTCTCGATCCACTCTATATCCTATTCCTTTTATTGTTTTTATCATACCATCACTCTCTAGTTTTTCACGAATTCTTTTAATATAAACAGTGAGCGTATTGTCATTTACATAATTAGAAGATTCATCCCAAATACAATCGAAAATGGCTTCTCTTGTGATCACTCTTCCTACATTTTCACAAAGCAATAAAAAGATTTTGTATTCTAAAGAGGTTAAAGGAACTTCCTTAGAATTTCGCATTACTCTTCTACTTTCCAAATGAATTTCTACATCTTGAATACGAATGATTTTTTCTATTTTCTTATGATTTTTTAAAGCATTTTGAATTCGTAATAATAATTCACGATTTCGAAAAGGTTTTACAATATAATCCACCGCTCCTAATTCTAAGCCATGTACAATATCATCTTCTAAATCTTTAGCTGTTAAGAAAATAACAGGAACAGAAATTTTTTCTTTCATTTGTTCATAAAAAGAGAAACCATCTCCATCAGGCAAAGTAACATCTAATAAAATCAAATCAAAATTTTTAGTTAGTATAATGCTCTTAGCTAAAGAAAGATTTTTAGCGTGCAAAAGAAGATATTCATTTTGCATAAATAAATAATCTAAACCTTTTTTTATATCTTCATTGTCTTCAATTAAAAGAATTGTTTTCATAATTTTCCTCCTTTTTTCTACTTTTATTATATTTTATTTTTTGACTTCGCAAGCAATAATCCATTTTCAATTTCATTTTAATTTTAATAAATAGCTATTGTTTATTAAAAGCGTACTATATAAAAACAAAACGTCTTTATTATTAAAATCCATCTTATGGCTTAGTTTCTCCATAGAAATATATCGTAAATCAATTAAAGTTATTTTTTTATAATAGGGAAGAAGTAAAGGAGCTAAACTACTGCCAAAGGAATCTCGAAACAAAATCAGTTCCTTATCGCTTGAAGAAATGGTATTTTCTACCTCAATAAAACTACTAGGCCCTCTTAAAAAAACGTTGTAGGAATCTATAGAGTTCAATTGTTCTTTAGAATATACTTCATTTTCATCAAATTCTAAATGTTTAACGATGGCTTTTTTGGTTACTTCATTTTCTAAATAAACTAAATCTTCTTTTTTTGAAAATGGCATTTTGCTAGCGGAAGAACCTAAAAAGTTTTTAAATGTATTTTTTTGGTATGTTAATTTCGTTGGAATAAACTGTAGCGTTTTTCCTAAAGAATCTATAATTTTAAAATAGGAAGGTTGTTTTATATGAATGTCAGTTTTGTAATAGTCCTCAAGTGTAAAAAAAGAAATACTATCTATATAAGTCATATTCAAATTTTCCTTAAGATTTTCAACAAGAGAATTAAAATTTAATTTTAACCCTTTTCCTTCTTCCAAAAAATAACTTTTGTCAGGTAAGATAGAATAAAAACAAGGATGGTTTAGAAAATATTTTTCTTGAATTTCTTTTATTCCTGTGACAAAATGATCTATACTTTTTTGATCCAAAGGATAATTTTGTTCAATGAAATATCCCTTTTGATTGTAAACGTTTTGATAAGTTTTGTTTTGCAATAAATAACGATGAGTTATTTGATTTGTAGCTAAAAAGAAATCGCGAAAAGGAAATTGATCGCTCCAATACGTCTCTAAATTTTTAGGAAAATCTTCTTTTACTTTTTCTTTTGTAGTTAATTTTCTTCGCTCCAAAATAGAAATACTTTTTTCTTTTGAAATCAAACTGAAAAAAGCAAAGCCGAATACAAAAAGCAAAAAGAAGATTGCAAATAATTTTTCTTTCATAATTTAAAACCTAAAGTAAATAAAAGGTTGAAAGGAACTAGAAATTATACTTGCAGTACTTACCAAAAGCAAAAATAGAAAATAAATAATTTCTCCAACTTCCACTCCTTTTTTTAACTTTCCTTTCCTTAAAATTTCTATTTTCTTTTTTAAAAATGGAGACATTCCTAAAAAAGACACAAAAAGTAAAACAATGTTTTGCTTTAAATAATACAGACTCTCTCTATTAATAAACGGCGTGTTTATTCCAAACATTCCTTTCAAGAATAGAAAAAACTCATTTAAATTCGATGTATTAAACAAAATAAAACCAATCAAAACAATACAAAAAGTAAATATAGAATAAACCTTTTTCTTTTCACGTTTCCAAATGTATTTTTCTAAAAGCAAAAAGGCTAAAAAATAAATTCCCCATAAAACAAAATTCCAGTTTGCCCCATGCCATAATCCTGTACAAAACCAAACGATTGCTAAATTACGAATTGTTTTTAAAATACCCTTTTTATTTCCACCTAAAGGAATATAAAGGTAATCTCTAAAAAAATGAGATAAAGATATATGCCAACGCCTCCAAAAATCTGTAATGGAAGAAGCAATAAGAGGATAATCAAAGTTTTCTTTTATAGAAAAGCCAAACATTTTTCCTAAGCCAATCGCCATATCACTGTATCCTGAAAAATCGTAATAAATTTGAAAAAGAAAACCTAACGCCACCAATACGTAAGATAAAGAAGACATAGAGGAAGATAAAATAGAAGTATACATTTGATAGATTGTATTGGCAAGTAAAGTTTTTTTAGCTAGCCCTATTGTAAATCTTTTGGTCCCTTCTCCAAATAAAATAAGGTTTTCGTTTCTTTTATCAATTTCCAATGCCATATCTTTATATCTTAGAATGGGACCAGCAATTAACTGAGGAAAAAAAGTAATGTACGTTGCGTATTTTAAAAAATTAGTTTGCTCTTTTACTTGTCCGCGATACACATCTACCAAATAGCTTATATTTTGAAAAGTAAAAAAACTAATTCCCAATGGTAAAACAATAGAAAGCGATTTTATATTTATGGAAAAAATTGTTGAAAAAGTATTGAAAAAAAAGTTGCAATATTTATAATAAAATAATAAACCTAAATTGAAACATAGTCCTATAATTAATATTTTCTTTTTTCCTTTTGGAATCCAAAGACCAAAGAAGTAATTAAAAAAACAAGTAAGCAAAAGCAAATTGACAAATTTCTTCTCTCCCCAAAAGTAGAAAAGAAGACTAAAGATCACTAAAATAAAATTGCGATACTTTTTGGAACTTGCGTAATAAAATATAAGTAATAAAGGCAAAAAAAAGAAAAGAAAGCTTACACTTGAAAATACCATATAGCCTCTTTTATTTTAAATTCTCAAAATTGGTTTTTATTTTAGGAGCAAGTTCGTTAGACATGATTAATACTATTAAATCTCCTTTAGATAACACGTAAGTATTTTCTGCTTCCACGCATATCCATTTTCTAGGATTGGCATTCTTTTTTATATCTTCTACAATTTGGTTGGCTTCGTTTTCATTTTCAAGACGAATTAAAACAACCGAATGAGCCATAGAACTAATTCCTTCACTTGC
>CANPIH010000055.1 GCA_947574085.1 uncultured Mycoplasmatota bacterium
AAATAATTATTGGGAAAATCCGTATGTTAATATAGTGTTAAGGGGAACAGAATTTCTAGATTTATCAATTAAATACAATTTAAATGAAGTTGTACCATGGTTAGGTTTTTTTAGACGGGAATATTTATTAGAAAATAATATATTTTTTCCTAAAGGAATTGGCTATGAGGAAGATCAGCTTTTTTTTCTAAAAACATTACTTTTAACAAAAAAATATATAATGCAAACTGATAATTATTTTTATACTTATGTTAAAAGAAAAGGAAGCTGTACAGCACATCCAAAAGTTTCTAATATTAAAGATGCTTGTTATGTTACAAAAGAAGAAATAAAATTTATTGATTCTTTAGATTTAGAATCAAAAATAAAGAGATCAGCATATATTTATGTTAGCTGGTCATTTTTTCAAGTTACAACTTTATATGGAAGATTAAATAAAGAAGAACAACGATGTATCTATAAAAAAATATCTAAAGAAGCAATTAATCATGCAATAAAATATCCAACAAATAAAAAAAATAAATATAAGGTAATATTGCTTAAGTATTTTCCTTCTATTTATACGAAATTATATAAGATGTTATTAAAAATGAATGAGGTATAACTATGCTTATTTTATCAGTTATAATTCCAATGTATAATGTAGAGCAATATATAAAAAAATGTTTAGATTCAGTTTTAAATCAAAATTTTGAAATTGGTTATCGAATAGAAGTAATAATTGTTGATGATGGATCTACAGATAATTCTTATTTTATTGCAAATGAATATGCTAAGAAGTGCAGTAATATTATATTATTAAAGCAAAAAAATAGTGGACAATCTATTACTAGAAATAGAGCGATGTCAATAGCAAAAGGAAAATATATATTTTTTTGTGATAGTGATGATTTTATTGATAAAAATAGTTTATCAAAACTTATTGATATTTGTGAAAAAAATAAATTAGATTTTTTAAAAACTGGCTGGAAAACGATTTATGAAGAAAAAAATAAGATTATCGAAAATGTACCACCCAATAAGTTGATATCATTAAATTATGAATCATCAATAAATTATTTTAAAAGAAGTATATCAAATTGGTATAATGTTGTACCCTGGAATGGTATTTATTTACGTGAATTTTTATTTTCAAATAAACTACTTTTTCCTGAAAAGATTCAATTTGAAGATAATACTTTTGCATTAAAAACTTTTTTTGTTAATTATAATACACGAATCATGCAGATTTCTAATACATTTTATAATGCACGAATTAGAAAAGGTAGTATAACAAATGAAAAAATAGAAATAAAAAAAATAGAAGATCAATTAAAAAATATTGATTTAATGAATGAATTCATAGAAACACATGTAAAAAAAAGTGATAAGAAATTCGCAAAAAGAGCAGTAGCTAGCTTGACTTCTACAATGATTGATTATTATTTTCAATTAGGTACGGCTGATAGGAAAATAATTAGAAGTAAAATTAATTTGAAAATTATTGTTGATGGCATATTGTGTCCACAGTTTAAAAGTACAAGAATCAAATTTTGTTTATTTTTGCTTTCAAAGACTATATTAGAGTTTATTTTAAAGCGGAAAAGTGGGAAAAATTATGTTTAAAAATAAAATTACAAAAAATGATATTAGTAGTATATTAAAATTTTTTATTGCAATACCCTTTGCATTATTTTTAAAAAGGAAAAAAATATGGCTGTTTTCTGAAAGACCAAGAGAAGCAAAAGATAATGCATATGTACTATTTAAATATATAAATGAACATACTAAAAAAAATAATATATATTATGTTATAGAAAAAGATTCATTAGATATCAGTAAATTAGACAAATACAATAATGTTATAGATTATAATTCCTTTATACATTATGTTATTTATTTAGCTGCTTATTTACATATAAGTGCACATGTTGACTTGGATTCTCCAAATAGTAGAGTAAGTAATTTTTTAGAAACACACGGATTGTTAAATAATAAAAGAGTTTTTTTGCAACATGGAATTACGAAGGATAGAATAAGTTTTGGATATTATTCGGTATGTAGAGCTGATTTATTTATCTGTGGAGCAAAAAAAGAATATGACTTTTGTAGAAAAGAATTCGGATTTCCAAAAGGGAATGTACAATTATTAGGTTTTCCTAGATTTGATAATTTATGGGATTTTAATATTAAGCGTCAAATATTACTTATGCCTACTTGGCGATCTTGGTTGGCAGAACAATCTTTAGATAATTTTATGAGAAGTCAGTATTTTAAAAAATACAATGGTTTATTAAAATATAAAAAATTTCAGACAATTTTAGAAAATAAGAATGTGGATTTAATATTTTTACCACATTCAGATATGCTAAAATTTGTAAATTGTTTTAAAGTAACTAGTTCAAGAATTAAAATAATCGATTTTTCCAATATTGAGATTCAAAAGTTAATAAAAGAGTCAGCTATGTTAATAACTGATTATTCAAGTATTGCATTTGATTTTGCTTATATGAATAAACCATTAATATATTATCATTTTGATTATCATGAATATAGAAAAAAACAACATCCAGAGGGATATTTTAAGTATGAAAATGATGGATTTGGACCAATTGTAGAAACAAAAGAAAATTTGTGTGAATATATTGATGAAATTATAGATGATTTTAAAAATACTGAAAAATATGAAAAAAGAGCAAAACAATTTTTTGATTTGAGAGATAAAAATAATTGTAAACGTGTTTATGAAAAGATTAAAGAATTGGAGTAAAGTTAATGGATGAATTGATAAGTGTGATTGTACCTATATATAATATTGAAATGTTTGTTGAACGTTGTATTAAAAGTATAGTGGAACAATCATATAAAAATCTAGAAATAATTTTAATTGATGATGGTTCAACAGATAGTTCGGGAGATATTTGTGAAAAGTGGAAAAAATTTGATTCTAGAATTAGTGTGATACATAAGAAAAATGGTGGTTTATCGGATGCAAGAAATTTTGGTTTAGATGTAGCTAGAGGAAGTTATATAAGTTTTATTGATGGTGATGATTTTATAGTTAAAGACATGTATAAAGATATGTTAAATTATATTTGTATGTATAACTGTGATATTTGTATTTGTGGAATATGTAAAACAGAAAATGGTAGAAAGTTTGTAACACGGCCATATACTTATAAAAATAAGGAGTTTACAATTTTTAATTCTGAAATAGCGATTAAAGAGGTTTTGAATGATAAAATTGATGTATCAAGCTGTAATAAGCTTTATAAAAGAAACATAATAGGTAAATTAAGATTTCCATATGGTAAAACAAATGAAGATTTTGCTTTAATTTATAAATTATTTTTTTTTAGTAGGAAGATTATAGTTATTAATAAAAATTATTATAAATATATCCAACGAGATTTAAGTATTACTACAACACAATTTGATGAAAAGCAATTTGATAAATACTATAACTGCATAGACATGTTAGAGTTTGTAAAATCTAATATCCCACAGTTAGTTAATGATGCTGAAAAATATTTATGGTATCAGACTTTTTGTTTGTTAAAGAATTTGTATACCAAAAATATTTTTAGAGATTATAAAAAATATGATATCGAGCTTAGAAAGATGTTACAAAATAATACAAAAAAAATTATTAATTGTAAAATAATTAGTTTTAAAGAGAAATTGATTTATATTTGCATATCATATTTTCCAAGATTATATATTTTCATTAATAAATTATAATTTTTGCTACTGATATGAATTGTTAATAGTTAGACGAGTTTTGAAATTATATTATTAAAATACAAGGTTATTATTTGATTAAAAGATAACCTTTTTTATAGTAAAAATTTTTATTTAAAATGTATATGAGGAGGCTATGAATGATAGAATTAATAAAAAGATTCAGAAGAAAAATATTATATTTTTTTAAATTCGATTACAAATTTTATAAGCTTCACAAATCAAAAAAAACAGTATTTGTATGTGTAGAATCTGCTGTACATAATAATATGGGAGATCAAGCATTGGGTTTTTGTAGAAAAAAATTATTAAATAAAATTGGAATTTTAGATGATCAGATTATTGATATATCTAGTCGAGATAGGATGATGTTTTGGGATTATATAAAAAATAGTATTAATGATTTGGATGTTATTCTTTTAAGAGGTGGGGGTTTTTTTGGGAATTTATGGGAAGATGGATTTAGTATAATTTTACAATTTATTGATTCTTTTCCTAATAATTGTATTATTTTATTTCCTCAGTCTGTATATTTTGATGAATCACCTAAGGGAAAGGAATTTTTAAATAAATCTATCGATATTATCTCAAAAAGAAAAAATATTTATCTTTTTGCTAGGGATTTTAATTCCTATAAACAATTTAAACAGCTATATCCTGAAAATAATGTATATGTTACTCCTGATACTGTATTATCATACAAACCAAAGTTTACAAATGAGAATAGAAAAAAAGAGATATTACTTTGCTTAAGAAATGATAAAGAAAAGAAAATAACTAATGGACAAAAGAAAAAATTATTTGAATTTATAGAGAGAAAAGGATTAAGAATCATAGAACAGGATACTTGTATAAATTATCATTTTTCTGATATTAATGAAAGAAAAGATAAACTGTATGAACTATGGAATGAATTTCATTTAGCTCAAATTGTAATAACTGATCGCTTACATGGAATGATTTTTTCAGTAATTACGGAAACACCATGTATTGTATTTGATAACATTGATCACAAAGTAAAAAATGCCTATGAATGGATAAAAGATATCGAGTATATAAGATTCTTAGATAATATAGATGATATTGAAGAAAGTATTAATGAGTTATTAGCATTAAAAAAGGTTACTTATCCAATTGATACTATATTTAAAGAATTTAAACCACTAACTTCTTTATTAATAAATATGAATGGAGGGTTATGGGTTGAAAAGTGAAATTGGAAGAACCAAGCGTGTTATAGAGAATATTTCTTATAATATTATTAATCAGATTATTACTATAATTTTATCATTTGTTTCTAGAACAGTATTTATATGGGGAATTGGAATTGGTTATTTAGGAATTAACGGATTATTTAGTGATATTTTAAGTTTATTGTCAATGGCCGATTTAGGTTTTAATACTGCTATGACATATAGTTTCTATAAGCCGTTAGTCAAAAAAGATTATCTAAAAATAACTCAATTAACTAATTTTTATAAAAAAGTTTATAATATAATTGCAATTGTAATAACAGTATTAGGAATATGCTTAGTTCCTTTTTTGCCCAAGTTAATAAATTTAGACTATGATATTCCTAATTTGACAATTTATTATTTATTATCTTTGTTAAGTGTTGTTGTATCTTATTTATGTATTTATAAAACAACGATTTTAACAGCTGATCAAAGAGGTTTTGTTATAACTAAGATTACAATTATAACTAATACTTTGAAAACAGTTTTTCAAATAATTAGTATACTTATCTGGAAAAATTATATTATATATTTAATGATTGGGACTTTGGTTGCAATCATTAATAATTTATATGCTTCACATATTGCGTCTAAAGAATATCCATTTATTAAAAATGACTCAGAGCCAATATCTAAATTAGAGAAAGAAAATATCTTTAATAATTTAAAATCTGTATTTTTATATAAAGTATCTTCTGTTTTGTTAAATGCTACTGATAATATATTGATTTCAATTTTGTTAGGTACTGTTATGGTAGGTTACTATTCAAATTATTTATTATTACAAACAAAAATTACAACTATTATTTCATTGGTTTTTACTTCTATGACAGCAAGTATAGGGCATTTAATTGTTACTGAAGGTAAAGAAAAAAGATATGAGATTTTTCAATGTCAACAATCAATTAGTTTTTTTATTTGCGGTATAATTATTCCATGTTATGTTCTTCTTGTTGATGAATTTATAAATTTGTGGTTAGGAAATAATTATGAACTTGGTTTTATTGTTTCTTGTGCAATAGGTTTGAATATGTATTTGGGTTGTGTGTTACAACCATTGTGGTCATATCGAGAAGCTACAGGATTATATAGAAGGACAAAATGGATTATGGTTATTTGTGCAGTTATTAATTTGCTTTTATCTGCAATTTTAGGAAAAATATTTGGGATTTTTGGAATAATTGTTGCTTCAGGGATTGCAAGGGTTTCAACATATGTATGGTATGAACCACACATATTGTTTAGAGAATATTTTGGAGTGCATGAAAAGGTTTATTATAGCCAGTTATTTAGAAATATGTTTTTAATAATATTTATGGTTCTAATTGGTAAAGTTATAAGTGATTATTTTTGGATAAATAGTTTTTTTAAATGGATACAAAAAGCCATTGTTATAGGGATAAGTGCAGTGGTAATTGCTTTTTTTATATATGGTAGGAATAAAGGAATAGTAATTTTTAAAAAGAAAATGAGAGATATTTTGATTGATTTAAGAAATAGTCTATAAAATGAGGTATATATGAAAGTATTAATTACAGGAGCTAAAGGTTTTGTAGGTCAAAACCTTGTTGCTTCATTAAAAAATATTGGAGAGGGTAATGATAAAATAAGAAATATTGTTGTTGAGGAAATCTATGAATATGATATAGATTCGACTAAAGAACAATTAGATAAATATTGCAGTGATTGTGGTTTTGTATTTAACTTAGCTGGTGTTAATCGTCCAAAGGATCAAAGTGAGTTCATGGAAGGAAATTTTGGTTTTGCTAATATGCTGCTGGATACTTTAAAAAAATATCATAATAAGTGTGGAGTTATGTTATCGTCATCTATTCAGGCAGCTCTTATTGGCAGATATGCTGACAGTGATTATGGAAAGAGCAAGTTGGCTGGTGAAAAGCTGTTTTTTGATTATGCTAATGAAATAGGTATTAATGTCTATGTATACCGTTTTCCAAATCTGTTTAGAAAATGATGTAAACCAAACTATAACAGTGCTGTAGCTGCTTTTTGTAATAATATAGCTAATGATTTAGATATTACTGTTAATGATCCTGCTGTTGAATTAGAATTATTATATATTGATGATTTAGTTGTAGAGATGCTGGATATTTTGGAAGGTAAAGAACATTACTGTGTATTTGATGGTATTAATGCTGTAGGGAATAATGATGGTAAATACTGCTATGTTCCAACAACACATAAAATTACATTAGCTAAAATAGTAGAATTATTAGAGAAATTTAAAAAACAGCCAGATACTCTGGTAATGCCCGAAATACCAGAAAGAAGTTTTGCTAAAAAACTGTACAGTACTTATTTATCATATTTACCAAAGGAAAAAATAATATTCCCATTAAAGATGAATACTGATGAATGTGAAAGTTTTACTGAGCTGCTAAAAACAGAAAAATGCGGACGGTTTTCTGTAAATATAAGTAAACCAGGAATTACAAAGGGACAGCACTGGCATCACAGCAAGTGGGAATTCTTTATCGTAGTAAGCAGACATGGGTTAATACAGAAAAGAAAAATAGGAAATGATGAAGTAATTGAATTTGAAGTATCAGGAGATAAAATAGAAGCAGTTCATATGCTGCCAGGATATACACATAATATAATAAATTTATCTAACAGTGAAGATTTAGTAACAATAATGTGGGCAAATGAAAAGTTTGGTACTAAGCAACCAGATACATATTATGAAGAAGTTTAAAAATAATATCACATTTTATTTAGTATATAATAATGAAGGATAAAATATCGTATTGAAACGATAGACCAGTTTGGGTATTATATATACATGATAGGATGTGATAGATATGATGATGGAAATGATATTAAGTGAAGAAAAAGCTAAAGAAAATAATATTGATATTGATGAATGTTATGAAAAAGTAGATCGTTTTTTTGAAAAATGAGGAATTAAAAAAATATCTAAAGGAGTATATCAAGGAAATAAAAAAGATTTTAATACTTTTATGACTGCTCAATGGGATTTACCAGAATCAACATGGTTTTTAAAAATAGTAGATAAGTGGTATTTTCGTTATGAGGGCGATACGATAGAATATCGAGAAGATGCATTGGAATCATATTATCGGGTAGAAGAAAGATATGCCAACTATCCATGGTAGAAAAGCAGTAAACTTTGATTTAAAGGATAATCTTCTAAAGAAATATTATCCTTCAAAGAGTTATAAGAATGCCTGGCGGGATATTAAAATGTATTTGATAAATAATCAATTTGAACATCGTCAGTATTCAGGATATGTATCCAATAGTGGAATGAGCATGGCAGAAGCAGGGAATATAATTGGAAAAATGGCCAGGAAGTGGTACTGGTTAAATAAAAGTGTGATGCAGTTTGATGTAACAAATGTTGGTGAAGAATATAGCTTTTTAGAAAAAATAGAAAATGAAACCAGATCAAGTAAAAGGGGCTGTAACGAGTAAATAACTCATTTCAGTTTCAAAAAACGAAAAAACACGGTTATCCGTGTTTTTTTGGTATAATGTTAGTTATGAATACAACACTACACACAAAAAATTATAACG
>CANPIH010000056.1 GCA_947574085.1 uncultured Mycoplasmatota bacterium
CTCCATCAGGATAAATAAGAACAATTGCTTGATCTTTTAACTCTTCATATTTCATTAAAAACCTCCTTAAAATTAAAAAAGCAAGCCTATGCCAAGGAGCAAAGACTTGCGGTACCATCCTTTATTTCACTTAATTTTTAATAACGGTTATTAACCGGGGAGTATTAATCCCTCTAGAAAGTAGTAATTTTATTTTTTATTTATTCATTTGCACCTACCATGAACTCTCTATAAAATAGAAATAATAAAATCTTGTCTTTCATCAACAATTTCTAATTGAAAGTTTATCACTTAAGCTATACATTGTCAATTTTTTTAAATTATTCCTCTATAGAAACTTCAAAAAAATCATTTTTTAAATCTACTAACACAGTAGTGTTAAACTTAATTTTATCTTTTAAAAGCAAATTGGCCAGTAAAGTTTCTATATTTCTAGTGACATATCTTTTAATTGGTCTTGCTCCATAACTTTTATCATAAGCTTCTTCAAGTATTTTATTGCGAGCTTTTTCACTTAATTTTATTTTAAGATTGTTGGAAACCAATCGTTTTTCTATTTCTACAATAATTTTATCTAAAATAGCATGAATTACTTCTTTATTTAATGACTTAAAGACAATAATTTCATCAATACGATTAATAAATTCTGGGCGAAAATTTTTTTTAAGTTCTTCCATTACTTTAGATTCACTATTTGCTGATTCTTCTAAAATATATTCACTTCCCAAATTGCTTGTCATAATGATTATTGTATTTTTAAAATCAATAGTTCTTCCTTGACTATCCGTAATACGTCCATCATCTAATATTTGTAAAAGAATATTAAAAACATCGCGATGAGCTTTCTCAATTTCATCAAACAAAACAATCGAAAATGGATTTCTTCGTACAGCTTCAGTTAATTGTCCCCCTTCATCGTATCCAACATATCCTGGGGGAGCTCCAACAAGACGGCTTACATTAAATGATTCCATATATTCAGAACAATCGATACGAACCATATGACGTTCATCAAGAAAAAGTTCACTAGCTAAACTTTTTGCCACTTCTGTTTTTCCAACCCCAGTTGGTCCTAAAAATATAAAAGAACCAATAGGACGATTAGGATCTTTAATTCCACTTCTTGCCCTAATAATAGCATCACTTACAAGTTTTAATGCTTCATCTTGCCCTTTTACCCTTTTTCTTAAATTTTCTTCCAAATGTAATAATTTTTCTTTTTCACCACTTACTAATTTTGAAACTGGAATATTCGTCCATTTAGAAATTACAGAGGCAATGTCTTCGTCGCTTACGGTGTCAGAAAGCATTAAGTTCTTAGATGTTTTTTTTAGTTCTTCCAATTCTCGTTCTAAATCTGGAATAACTCCATGGCGAAGTTTCGCACTGGTTTCTAAATCGTAATTGTTCTCCGCCATAGAAAGATTATGACGTGCCTTCTCTAATTCTTCTTTTTTCTTACTAATTGTTTCATTAATTTCTTTTTCTTCTTCCCAAGACGCACGCATAGTACTTTCTTTTTCTTTTAAAGAGGCAATTTCTTTTTTTAATTCTTCTAGACGATTTTTGGACAATTCATCTCGCTCTTTTTTTAAAGCTTCTTTTTCAATTTCTAAACGCATAATATCACGTGTTAATGTATCTAATTCAACCGGAACGGAATCCATTTGCATTTTTATAGTAGCACACGCTTCATCCACTAAATCAATAGCTTTGTCTGGTAAAAATCGATCGGTAATATAACGATCACTTAGAGTTGCTGCCGTAACTAAAGCATTGTCTTTAATACTTACTTTGTGATACACCTCAAATCTTTCTTTCAACCCACGTAATATAGTTATCGTATCAAGTACATTCGGCTCTTTTACTTGCACTTTTTGAAGTCTTCGTTCCAAAGCCCCATCTCGCTCAATATATTTACGATACTCATTTAAAGTAGTTGCACCAATCAATTTAATTTCTCCACGAGCAAGCATTGGTTTTAATAAATTTCCAGCATCCATTGCTCCGGATTCTCCAGCACCAACGATCATGTGAATTTCATCAATAAACAAAATAATGTCTCCATTGCTTTCTTTGATTTCCTTTAAGATAGCTTTTAATCTTTCTTCAAACTCTCCACGATATTTTGCTCCTGCTACCAAAGCTCCCATATCCATTTCCCAAATACGTTTGTTTTTAAGACTATTTGGTACATCACCAGCAACAATTCTTTCAGCAAGTCCTTCTACTATCGCAGTTTTTCCAACTCCTGGTTCTCCTATTAAAACAGGATTGTTTTTAGTTTTTCTTGACAAAATTCGTATAACATTACGAATTTCTTCATCTCTTCCTATGACAGGATCTACTTTATTATCTATAACACTTGCAATTATATCTCTACCATATTTTTCTAAAACATTTTCTTTTTCTTCCTTGGCATTATACACAAACATCCCTCTTTTCTACTGGTACTATACCACCTTGATTAGCACTTGTCAATATTAAGTGCTAATCAGAAATTTAAAAAAAAGCATTTTCTTTTTGTTACTTCATTACTTTTAACTTTTGGGAGCGATCTTCATAAGATTGATGAAGTAGATTTTTTGCTGATTTGGAGATGGGTTCCTTCAAAAAATCTTTATATACTTTTTTAATTTCATCGTTTTCATGGCTAAAACAAATTTTTTTATTTTTTTCATTTTCACACAAGCTTTTTGTTCTATTTATGACGGCTTGTATTTGCTTAGAAACAGGAAGTAACGATTGTCCAGCCCCTCCTACACAACCATTTTGACATGTCATCACTTCTACAAAATGGTATTTTTTTAAAGAATCATATATTGAATTTACATTTTCTATTCCATACAAAACCGCAACATGAATTTTATAAGTTCCTAAATCTACTGTCGTTTCTTTTATTGATTCTTTTCCTTGAACACTTTTTAATTGATAGAAATTTTTAGGAGGTTCTTTCTCATTTAATAAGAAATAACAAGTTCGAAGAGCAGATGCCATGACTCCACCACTTGTACCAAAAATAAGACCAGAACCGCTCCCACTTCCTAAAGTTGGATCAAAATCCTGTTCTTCTATTGTTTTAAAATCAATTCCTTTTTCTCTAATCATCATGCAAAGTTCACTTGTGGTAATTACATAATTGTTATTTAAGTCATTCACAATCTCACTTTTTTTAGAAACACAAGGGGTTAAAGATACAGTAACTATATCTTTTGGATTTAAATTTTTTAATTTGGCAAAATAGTTTTTAATAATGCTTCCTTGCATACCAATAGGACTTTTACAAGTTGACAAACGATTTAAATCTTCTGGATGATATTTTTCCATGTAAAGCACCCATGATGGACAACAACTAGTAAACATAGGCAAATTTTTGTTTTCTTTTATTCTATTCAAAAATTCACTAGCCTCTTCTACAATAGTTAAATCGGCTCCGAAAGTAGTATCAAAAACATAATCAAATCCAAGTTTTTTCAAGACCCCTACTAGTTTTTTTTCTAAAAAAGCTCCTAGTTCAAATCCAAATTCATCTCCTATAGCTACACGTACAGCAGGACTAATACTAATCGCCGTAATGGTTTCTTCATCATTTACATTTGCCATAACTTCTTTATAATTGTATTTTGGTATTAAAGCTCCCATTGGACAAGTCAAAATACATTGCCCACAATTCACACAATCATCTTTTTTTAAATTGTTTTTACTTTTACATGTTTCTAAGCATTGTCCACAATCTATACATCTTTCTTGAATTCTTTGAATGGAAGCATTTTCATGCTCTATTTTTACTTTTGTCATGATTTCCTACTTTCTTCTATTTTCACTTACCAGTTCCATATCTAAAGTTAATTGTTTTATTCTTTCGACAATCCTTCTTGCTTTTACTTTATCAACCGAATTTTTTGCTAAAGATAAATGAGTTTCTAGCTCATCCATTGTTAAATTGGAAGTAAAAAAAGTCGTTTTTTTCTTATCCATTCGATATTGTAAAATTGTTCCCAGTACCTCATCTCTTCCCCAATCCGTAACTTTTTCTGCCCCTATATCATCAATAAGCAATATATCCACGTTTTGATAACGATTCATTTTGTATCCAAACGAATCAAAATCATCTTTCAAATTACGCAAAGCATCTGGAAAATAAATAATATCTGTAGAAATAGATTTACTTATTTTTAATTCATTTATAAGTGCAGTTAAAAGAAAAGTTTTTCCAGATCCAAAACTTCCATGTAAAAACAGACCTTTACAATCATTGAACGTTTCATATTCTTCATAAAAAGTATCCATCCATTTAATCACTTGCAACTGTTTTCTATCTTTAGTATCAATATCTTTCATCCGAATAAAAGATGGTTCATTTTTTTCTAAAATTCTTTTTTGATAGGGACAAGGTTTATAAGTAAAATAAAGTCTGTCTTCTTTTTTTTCTGGAACGATTAAATGACCACTGTAAGAATTTGGACACATAAATATGCCTTTACAACTTGCACAATGTTCTTTTTCTTCCATGGCATTTTGCAATTTAGAAGTTTTTCTCATAGCTTCTTTTTTGGTTAAATGTAGACTTTTTACTAATCTCACAAACTCCGTATTCTTACAAGCTTCTGTAAAGTCTTTTTCCAAATGAAAAGTATTTACTTCTTTGTTTTCTATTTCTTTTAATAAAGGCATACAATCACTCCTACTACTTATACTTATCTAAAATATTCGCTAGTTCTTCTTCGTCTTCTACACTCATATTTTCACTTTCCAACTTTTCATTAAACCAAACTGGTTCTACTGTTTTATCCACTTTAGGATTGGTGATTTTTTTACTGTATTTTTTATGTTCTTTTTCCGCAACATTCATCGCATCTTCGGCTGTTTCAATATTCATTCTTTTCCATTGTCCAGCGATTGTTTCTACAAACGCTTGATTTAGTTTATTATCGTTCTTTTTTAAAACATAATCAATCAAAACATTTACCACCGCTGGTTTTAAATTCAAATCAATTAACAACATTTCCAGTAATTTTAAATCTCTACTAGTAGGATTTGCGCCTTTGTATTTGCTTTTCAAAAAATCATAAGGACTGGTATTTTCAAACACTCCGATAATTTTTCCACGTTTGGAATGATCTCCTACAGGATTTTTTAAATATTCTGGTTGTGTACGATAAACAAGAGTTGGCAATTTTCCATTGTTGTTGTATTGATAATATTTTCGAGCTGTTTTTCTTAATTCTTCTTTATCAATGTATCCTTTTTCATTAATTACAAGTCGAATAAGTTCAGTCATTTTTAAGGTATCTAAATTGTAGATAAAAGTTAAATTATTAATTAATTCTTTTAATTTTTTATTAACACTTCGTTCCTTTAATATTCCTTTAGGTATAGAAGAAAATAGCAGATCAAAATCCACTTGGTCTTGCATTGTAAAACCGATTTGTTGTCTACCATAAGCATTAAAACACGCTAGACTAGACGATTTAAAATTTTCATCCATCGTGCAAGTAATATCTTCATATTCTTTTAAGTCGATTTTGTATTCTTGAAATTCCATTTTTAGAAGTTCATATTCATTTTTTCCTAAATTGTTATACAAAACAACACTAAATATTGGATGATTAAAAAATTCTTTAGGACTCAAAGGAGAATACAGTTCATAAACGTAACTGTTATTGTTGTCTTGTTTAAAATAGGTTTTTATTAGTCCAACCGATTCCAAAGATTTTCTAGCCTCTTTAATGGTCTCTAAATCACTTTTTAATAAGCTCATTAAATGATGATGTGTGTAATCAAGACTTACGATTTCTAAACGATCTAAATCACGCCATAAAGTAAAATATAAAGAAACGGCAGCGTATCCAATAATTGGTTCATACAAACTAACTACATTTTTACGTTCTTTATCAGTTAGCATGGTTTTATTTACAACCACATATTTATCTGCAGGAAGTAATGTAACCATATTGGCATCTCCTTCTTTCTTTTGAATTTAAAAAAAGAGTGAAAGTACTCTTTTAACAAGCTTCATCACAATCAACTTCATAAACTTTACGGATTTTATCCATAAAAATTTTAGATAATTCTTCTTGTTGTTCTTGGCTTAAATCATCATAGCCACTTTCTTGTGTATCCATTGTACCTACATGAATGTCTACAATTTTTCCTTCTTTTACAAACACTACAGTTGGAGCGTATAAGCGTTTTTCTTTTGTATCAATTTTTTTGCCATCGCTTGTTGTTAAATAATAAGGTTCTAAAACACTGTCCATAAGTTCTAATATTCTATAATAGCCTTTTGTACCTTCTTCTTTTACTTCTACTTTATTTTTTTCACCTAATGCTAAAGTATCACGAATATTTTTAACGTTTAAGTAATTCAATCGATCAATATTCATATTATTTAATGTTTTTAATAACACGGGTAACATACTTCTACACCAAGGACAATCAGCAAAGCCAAAATACAAAATCCCTGTTCCATTTTCAAGAAAAGATATTGTTTCTTCTTCTGTTAAAATATCCACAGGATTGTTCTCTTCAATAAAAATTTCTTTAATCGTTCTTCCATCTTTTTCACGTATAACATTGTTTAAAGATTCGTATTCATTTTTAAAAGCAAGGGCATCCGCATTTAATACTTTTTCTTCTTTTTTATCTTTAAAAGCAATTACAGCTATCATAACCATAAATGCAAGCATTAAAAGTAAAATTCCTAAAAACATTTTTTTATCTTTATCCATCTTATAATCACCACTATTAAAATTTTAACCTAGTTTATTCTACTTTGCAATGATTTTTGTTCAAGAGTTCTGGTATAAGGGATTTTTAATACATTTCTACGATTGACTCGATCTAGCAATATAGATTTAGCATAGCCCAAATCTGGCTTACTGACTTTAAAATTTTTACAAGATGCAATAGAGTTTTCTAAATTGGTTATGGCTTCATCCTCTATTTTGAAATCTCTTCTTACCGCATAAACAAATCGATTTAAATATTTTAAAGCAAGGGTTAAGGAAATGTTTCTTTCGATTTCATACCCTTCCAAAAAAATAGGTAAATTTTCTGAAGAAATGGAAGCTGTACATTGAAAAATTGTACTTAGAAAAGTTTCAAAAGCAAAGCAAATTTCTTCTGAATCAATATTCTGGGGTAATGTACTTATATCGGTTTCATCATTTATGCCTTTTAATTTGTTTGATTTTTTAAAAGTTTCTAATTGGTCGTAATCTTTTAACATAACAAATAATTTTGTACTTTCTTTTTCTATATACTGTGCCATTCTTTTTGCAACTTCTCTTTTTGCCATTTCTAATACGGTTTCTTGTTTTTTGTCTAAAATAAAATCGATTGGCAAATGAAATATAACGTAATTCTCAATTTTTGCAATCATTTTTTTGGAAGAATCGTTTGGATACGAAAAAGAATTATAATACGCACATTTTTCCAAATAATGTAAAAACAACACAGATAGAATTTGTTCGCTTTCTTCTTCTAGGTATTCTCTTCCTTGTTCAAAAATGCACTCTTGATAAACTGGATTATTTATCATCTCATTAATTGTGTCATGCAATTCTAAAGCAAGTAAGGATGAGTTATCTATCGCGTTTAATTTTTCTAATAAAGGTTTAAAATGATACACTATGTACCCATTTACTCTAAGTTTCTTACGTTCATGAACAATTTCAATAGTTTCTAAATATTCACGACGGTATCTAATTGGATCTATTAAAACAAAATTTTCTAGACGAATACATAACGCGTTGTTTAAGTCTTGCACTTTACTTTTTTTATAAATAAAGGTTTGTAAATAATAAAGAAATAGTTTCCCTAAATTGTGGTAGTCTGTAGAATAATTTTCAAAATAATTCTCTAAAATGGTTTCATAAGAAAAAAAATCAAATCTTTTAAAGTAATCTTCAATAAAATGGTTATATTCTTTTTTAGCTTCTTCTAAATAATTAGGATAAAAATCTTGGTATTTTTCAATTTCCTTTTTTATTTTTTGCAATAAACTCATTTTGTTTCGAACATATCCGATAAAATCGGAAATGTTTTCAATTTCACCATTATCATCTTGTTTTAAGATATTAAAAAAATTATATTGTCCATTTTTTTCTTCATTAAATTTGTCCATACTACTCACCTTTTAAAAGTACCACTTATTATAAAGATCAACTTTTCATTTAGCAAGGAAAAATTACTGACCTAAGTTTATTTATATTTTTTTACTTTTTCTATTTTTATTGTAAAACCGATTGGACCAAGTATAGCTAATAAACTTTCTATACTGGGCGAATGACTACCATTTTCAATACGAGCAATTTTCACTCGAGAAACACCTGAAAATTTTCCCATTAAATCTTGCGTCAAATTGTTTTCTTTTCGAAAGCGAATAAAT
>CANPIH010000057.1 GCA_947574085.1 uncultured Mycoplasmatota bacterium
GATTTAATTGTTTCTAGTATGCAACGTTATTCAGAAGATGTTGCAAGTGAACAAACAGTAAGTACGATTACCTTGCCAAATGATGAAATGAAAGGACGCTTAATAGGACGTGAAGGAAGAAATATAAGAACAATTGAATCCGTAACTGGTGTGGACTTAATTATTGATGATACTCCAGAAACAATTGTAATTTCTAGCTTTGACCCGCTACGTCGTGAGATAGCAAAAATTACAATTGAAACATTAATAAAAGATGGAAGAATTCATCCTTCTCGTATTGAAGAAGTATATGACAAAACAGAAAAAGATATTTATAATAAAATTACTGAAATGGGACAAGATGCTATTTATAAACTTGCTTTAACAAACGTAGATGCCGATTTGGTACATTTGATTGGGAAATTACATTTTAGAACAAGTTATGGACAAAATGCTTTACAACATTCTATTGAAGTGGCAAATCTTACTGGTTTAATGGCAGGTGAACTTGGTGAAAATGTAAGTTTAGCTAAAAGAGCTGGACTATTGCATGATATTGGAAAATCTATTGATTTTGAAATGGAAGGTTCACATGTAGAAATTGGTTTGGATATTGCAAAAAAATACAAAGAAGATGAAGTGGTTTTAAATGCAATAGCTTCTCATCACGGAGATGAAAAACAGACCAGTGTCATTTCAGTTTTGGTACAAATTGCAGACACTTTATCAGCTGCAAGGCCTGGAGCTAGAAATGATTCTTTAGAAAACTATATTAAGAGATTAGAACAATTAGAAGAAATTGGTAACTCTTTTGCAGGTGTTGAAAAAGCCTTTGCCATGCAAGCAGGTCGTGAAATTCGTGTAATGGTAAAACCAGAAGATGTGGATGATACTACTAGTTATAAAATGGCTAGAGATATTAAAGAAAAGATTGAATCCGAAATGCAATATCCTGGAACAATTAAAATAACAGTTATTCGTGAAACAAGAGCACAAGAAGAAGCAAAATAAAGATTTTTTAAAAATTAGGAGGAAAAATGAAAAAAATTGTCTTTTATATTGGACCAAGTAGTTCAGGAAAAGATGCTATTTTAAAAAAGACTTTGTTATTTTACGATATTATTCCTATATTGTTATTAACTACAAGACCACCAAGACCAACTGAAGTAAATGGGAATGAGTATTATTTTATAGATGAAGAAAAAATGAATACAATGGATTTTAATCATGAATTGATTGAAAGAAGAGATTACAAAACAATACATGGTATTTGGTCTTATGCCACAAATAAAACTAGTATTGATTTAGCAAAATACAATTATATTACTTCTAATACATGGGTAGGGTATCAAAAATTTTTTAATTTTTATTCTAAAGAATGTTTAATTCCTATTTATTTTGAAGTAAATAAAGGTCTACGATTGCAAAGAGCTTTAGACAGAGAGAATAAATCTAAAAATAGTGATTATTCGGAGATGTGTAGAAGATTTTTAGCAGATGAACAAGATTTCACTAAAGAAATGATTGCTACATATAAACCTATAATCGTAGATAATAATGGTACATTAGAAGAGACCATGGAACAAATTGACGATATTATGATACGTAAGCTTGAGATTTTACCAAAAAAATAAATATTAATTACGAGGAGAAATAGAATAAACTATTTTTGAAAATTTTATTAAAACTTTCAAAAAATACAAAGAAACAAAATAAAAAATACAAGTCATTCGTACTTGTATTTTTAGTTGCTTTCTTTAACTTCCATAATTACTGGCAATATAATAGGATGTCTTCCTGTTAAATCACTAATAAAAGGATGCAATTCTAAAATAATTTGATTTCTTAAATCGGTATAACTATAAGCATTATTCTCTAAAGAGTTATTTACAATATGAGTAACTTTTCTTTCAATTTGATTAATCAATTCTCCATTTTCGTTTACCATAATAAATCCTCTTGTGGTTACATTTGGCTTAATTAATAGTTTTTTTGTAAAAGGATTAATATTCAATATGGTAAGCAAAATACCATCATTTCCCATAAGTTTACGATCTTTTATTACGACACTACCTATATCTCCGATACGTGAGCCATCTACATAAACATCGCCCGCTTGTACTGAATTTCCTCTATGTATTCCATTTTTATCCATAATTAAAGTATCACCATTTTTACAAATAAAAATGTTTTCTTTTGGTATTCCGCAACTTATACCAAGTTCTGCATGTTTTTTTAACATTCGATATTCACCATGACAAGGCATAAAGTATTCTGGTTTAATTAAACGAAGCATTAATTTTTGCTCTTCTTGCTTTCCATGTCCAGAAGCATGAATATCGCTAAATTCACTATTTGTAAAAACTTGAACGCCTTTTAAATAGAGTTTGTTAATAACTCGGTTCACATTATTAGCGTTTCCTGGAATAGGATTAGAAGAAAAAACTACTAAATCATCTGGAACTAAAGTAATTTGCTTATGAGTACCATTAGCTATTCTAGATAGTGCAGCAAGAGGCTCTCCTTGGGAGCCTGTACACAAAATACAGATCTCATTTTTCTTTAATGATTTTGTTTGATTAAATTCAATAAAAATACTTCTATCTTCTATAAGTCCATTATTTAAAGCAAGTTCTACAATAGTTTCCATACTTCTTCCAAACACAACGATTTTACGTCCATGTTTCTTACATGTTTCTGCGATATGTTTAATACGATAAATATTAGATGCAAAAGTAGCAATAATTATTCGAGCAGGATGTTTGTTAATTATATTTTCTAAAGCTTCATCAACAACATTTTCACTTGTTGAAAAACCTGGAGAAAGAGAATTTGTAGAGTCGCTCATTAATAATTTCACACCGTTTTCACTAATACGAGCCATTTTATGTAAATCAGGAGTAGGACCAATTGGAGTTAAATCAAATTTAAAATCCCCAGTTTCAAAAATGGTTCCATTTGGTGTATGTATTGCTATTGCATAAGAATCTGGAATAGAATGCGTTGTGTTTATAAACTCTAATTCAAAATATTTGGTTTTGACAATAGTTTCATGATTTACGATTTCCATTTCTTGATACATTTGATTGTATTCCACAAGTTTTTTTTGAATTAAATCCGCAGCAATTTTAGCAACGTAGATTTTTGGTATACGAATACTTTGCAAAAGATAAGGTATTCCACCAATATGATCCTCATGTCCATGCGTGATTACCAAACCTACAATTTTTTCTTCATTTTGTTTTAAATAAGTTAAATCTTGTATTACCGCATCAACACCTAGCAAGTCATCGGTAGGAAACATAACACCAGCATCGATAATCAATATTTCATTTTTGTGAGTAACCACATACATATTTTTACCCACTTCGCCTAAGCCACCTAAAGCAACGATAGACGTAACAGTACTATCTTCTTTCATAAAAATTTTCCTTTCAAATTAAAAAATTAAAGCTTTTTTCTTAGGACATTGTAGCACATTTTATCTTGTTTGTCTACTTCAATATTGTTATAATAAAAACAGTGGGTGAATAAAAATGAAAAAGAAGAATAGTGGGTTCACTTTAGTGGAACTTCTTGCGGTTGTTGTAATTTTAGCCATAGTGGTAACAATTGCTACCGGAAGTGTAATAGGTATTGTAAATAAATCCAAAGAAAATATGTCTCGGGAAATACGAGCTAGTTTAAAAGAAGCTGCAATTTCTTACGTTATCGATAATTTCCGATTAAGTATCTGTAATCAAAATATTTCAAATGAAATTTATGAGCAAAATAATATTCAAAATTTGGATTTGAATACAACAACTTGTGCTAAGGCAGTTCATGTAGAAACTTTATTAAAAGAAGGATTGTTTGAAGATAGTAAAGGCGTTTGCAATAAAGACGATGAAATAATTGTATATCATTATTCAGATGGGGTAAATAGTGATTTTAAAGCATATATAGATGATACTATATGTAAACATTAGGAGGAAATATGGGATTATTTGACAAATTTAAAAAAATAGTAGCGAAAGCCAAAGAAGAAAACAAAGAAAGTCTAGACATTTATGAAAAAGGTTTACAAAAAACAAGAGAGGAATTTGTCTCAAAGTTGAGTTTATTAGGAATAAAATACACTAGAGTAAATAATGAGTATTTTGAAGAGTTAGAAGATTTGCTAATTTCAGCAGATATTGGAGTGAACACGGTCTTCAAATTTATGGAGAAATTAAAAGACCGTGTTAAAAAAGAAAACATTTTAGATACGCAAAATTTAATGGAAGTTATTGTGGATGAATTGTTTATTATATACGTTAACAATGAATCGTTAAGTACTAAGATTGCAAGGAATGAAAATGGACCTACTATTATTTTAATGGTGGGAGTAAATGGGGTAGGAAAAACCACAACGATTGGAAAATTAGGATTTCAGTTTAAAAATATGGGAAAAAAAGTAATGATGATAGCTGGGGATACATTTAGAGCTGGAGCAGTTGCTCAATTGAAAATTTGGGCAGAGAAAACTGATTCTTTATTTTATGGAAAAGACAATATTGATCCAGCAAGCGTCATTTTCGATGGTCTTGAAAAAGCAAAGAATGAAAATGTAGATATTGTTTTAATTGATACGGCTGGAAGATTACAAAATAAAGTAAATTTAATGAAAGAATTAGAAAAAATAAACAAAGTTATTGAACGAATCATTCCTAAGGCACCTCACGAAACCCTTTTGGTAATTGATGCTGGAACGGGTCAAAATGGTATAATGCAAGCCAAAGCTTTTAAAGAAATTACTAATATTACTGGTATTGTTTTGACGAAATTAGATGGTACAGCAAAAGGGGGTATTGTTCTTGCTATTAAAGAAGAAGTAGATATTCCAGTAAAATTTATAGGTTTAGGAGAGAAAATGACAGATTTACAAACCTTTGATATAGAAGAGTACATTTATGGATTATTTAAGGATATGATGTAAGAATGAATCGAACAGAAGGCTATATTTATTACAATAAACTTTTTGATTTATATGGAAATTTATTAAATGAAAGAGAAAAAGAAATATTTATTCTTTTTTACGAAGAAGATTTATCATTACAAGAAATAGCAGAAATAAGAAGCGTTACTAAAAGTGCTATTGGTAGTGCAATTACAATCATTAATAAAAAATTGAATTTGTATGAAGAAAAGTTGAATTTTTTAAAAAAGATAAAAGAATTAGAATTTCTTTTAAATGATATGAAAGAAAGTTCACTAAAAGAAAAAATAAAAAAGATTTGGAATTAAAATGATGAAGAAAAGGTGATAATATGTTTGAATATATGGGAGATAGATTATCAAATGCAATAAAAAACATACGAGGTATGGGTAAAATTACTGAAGAAAATATAAGTGAAGCATTAAGAGAAATTCGTATGGCACTTCTGGAAGCTGACGTTAATTATATTGTGGTGAAAGAGTTTATTGCTAAAATTAAAGAAAAAGCAATAGGAGCAGAGGTTGGAAAAAGCCTAAAGCCTGATGAATTGTTTATAAAATTAGTGAAAGATGAGCTTATTTCTCTATTAGGAGGAGACTATGTTTCATTAGAAACGAATAAGGCTCCCACAATTTTAATGTTAGTAGGTTTACAAGGAAGTGGTAAAACAACAACAGCTGGTAAACTTGCAAATTATTTAAGAAAAAAACATGCAAAAAATCCAATGCTTGTTGCTTGTGACATTTACAGACCAGCTGCAATCGAACAATTACAGACTATTGGAAAAAGTTTGGGAATTGAAGTATTTACAGAAGGAAAAGAAAACCCTATTAAAATTGTTCGTAACGCTTTAGAATACGCAAAGACTAATAAAAAAGATTATATTATTATTGATACGGCTGGACGCTTGCAAATTGATGAAGCATTAATGCAAGAATTAAAAGAGATAACTACAGAGGTTAGCCCTCATGAAACGATTTTAGTAATTGATGCTATGATGGGTCAAGACGCAATAAATGTAATTAATGGTTTTAATGATAGTTTAAAACTTACAGGAACAATTTTAACCAAATTAGATGGCAATACTAAGGGTGGAGTTGCTTTATCGGTTAGACATTTAACCAATATTCCAATTAAGTTCGTTGGAGATAGTGAAAAATTAGATGGTCTTTCAGAGTTTTATCCTGAGCGTATGGCAAATCGTATTTTGGATATGGGAGATATTTTATCTATTGCAGATAAAGTAGAAAGCGTAATAGATAAGCAAGAAGCTATGGATGTAACCAAGAAAATGAAAAAAGGAACTTTTGACTTGGAAGACTTTTTGTCAACTTTAAAACAAATAAAAAAATTAGGACCTCTTGAAAATATTTTAAAAATGTTACCAGGGGCTCGTAAAATGGGCATTAATAATGTAAATATTAATCCAAAAGATATGGCGCATGTAGAAGCAATTATCCTTTCTATGACTCCATATGAAAGAAAACATCCAGAAATTTTAAAAGCTACAAGAAAGCAAAGAATTGCTAAAGGAAGTGGTAGAAGTGTGGAAGAAGTCAATCGTTTATTGAAACAATTTGAAGATATGAAGAAAATGATGAAAATAGTTAGTTCTGGGAATATGAAGATGCCTTTTTAAAAACATAATAAAGGAGATGACAGCAATAACGCTGAGAGAAATTTTAAAAAAAAGTGGATTTTTAGAGGAAAATTTTCGTTTTTATGGAGACGAAATTGCTAAAGTAATTAAAGAAGACAAAAAAAAGGAAAAAGGAAAACTGATAGTTGTAACCTCTACTTCCCCAACACCTTATGGGGAAGGAAAAACAACTCTTGCAATTAGTTTGAACGATGCTTTCAATAAATTGGGCTATAAAAGTATTGTTGCTTTGCGTGAACCTTCTTTAGGTCCCGTTTTTGGGGTTAAAGGGGGTGTGACTGGTGGAGGAAAAGCAAGAGTTTTACCAGAAAATGAGATTAATCTTCATTTTACTGGAGATATACATGCCGTTACTACTGCTAACAATTTGCTTTCTGCCATTATAGATAATCATATTTTTCAGGGAAACGAACTGAATTTGAATCCAAAACAGATCACTCATGAAAGATGTATGGATTTAAATGACCGTAGTTTGCGTTCTTTAATAGTTAATGGAGTAGAAACACATTTTAATATTTCAACCGCTAGTGAAATGATGGCGATTTTGTGTCTTTCTAAAGATGAAGAGGACTTACGAACCCGTATAGGAAATATTTTAGTAGGATATACTTATAATGGCAAAGAAATACTGGCACGTGATTTAAAATGTGTAAATGCTATGTATTTATTATTAAAAGATGCTATAAAACCCAATATTGTAAAAACGAGTGAAGACAATTTGGCTCTAATTCATGGTGGACCTTTTGCAAATATTGCTCATGGAACCAATAGTATTGTAGCCACAGAATATGGACTTCAAAATTTTCAATATACTGTGATCGAAGTGGGTTTTGGTAGTGATATGGGGGCATTAAAATTTTACGATATCGTGAGTAGACAAAATAAAAATTTAATTCCAGATGTTGTAGTTTTAAACACCACTATACAGAGTTTGAAGTACAATGGGGCTGGAATTTTAAATAAAGGAATTGAGAACTTAAACTATCATATTTTTAATATAAAAAAATATTCAAATAATTTACTAGTTGTTTTAAATAAACATAGTGAAGATTTAGAAAGTGAAATATCTTTTGTAAAGAAATATGTAGAAAATTTGGGAGTTTCTTTTAGTGTAAGTTCGGGATTTTTAGAAGGAAGTTCAGGCTCAATAGACGCTACAAAGAAAATTATTTCACTGTCTAATATTCAGCCAAAGGAGATAGACTATACGTATAATTTGACGGATGATTTACAAAAGAAAATAGAATGTTTTTGTAAAAAAAACTACGGAGCAAAAGAAGTACTTTACACAGAATATGCTTTTAATAAGGTAAAAAAGATTTCGAATAGTTCTTTTAAAGATTTGCCAATCTGTATAGCAAAAACACAATATTCCATCAGTGATAATCAAGAAAAAATAGGATATCCTAAAGATTTCACTATGTATGTAAAAGATATTAAATTATTTAGTGGTGCGGGATTTATAACTGTTTATTTTGGAAATATTTTAACAATGCCTGGATTAAGTAAAGAAGCAAATTATTTATCTATGTAAAATTTATATTTTTGAGATAATATAAAAAATAAAAAAATGGTGTAATGTCATAAGCACCATTTTTTTTATGGCATAAAATAGACTAGAAAGGAAATGGTA
>CANPIH010000058.1 GCA_947574085.1 uncultured Mycoplasmatota bacterium
TGGTAGTGGTAAAACAAATTTAGTAGAAGCAATTTATGTACTAGCACTTACAAGATCTTTTAAGCAAGTTCAAGACAAAACTTTATTGAGGCATAATACAGATGTCGCAAAAATAGAGGGAATTATAAAAAAAGAGTATAGTAATACTTATAAAGTTATATTTACTTCAGAAGGAAAAAAAGTAAAAATCAATAACAATAAAATTACAAAAATAAGCGATTATATTACTAAATTAAATATAGTTTTGTTTAATCCAAATGATTTGAAAATGGTGAAAGATACGCCTTCTGTTCGCAGAAAATATTTGAATATAGCTATTTCTCAAAGCAATATGAAATATTTAAAAAATTTAAATGTTTATAATAAACTTTTAAAAACAAGAAACGCTTATTTAAAACAAATGTATTTGAATGGTAATTCTTTAAATTCTTATCTCGATGTGATTACAGAAAAATTAATTGATGTAGGTTTAGAAATATATGAAAGTCGAAGACATTATCTTTCAGATATGAATTCATATATTAATACTATTTATGAAAAAATAGTAACCAAAGGAAATTTATGTATTAAATACAATAGTGATTTTTCAAAGAAAACGAAAGAAGAATTGATTCAGATTTATAAAAAAAATGTTAGTAAAGATATTACTTTTGGTAAGACCAATTTAGGTATTCATCATGATGATTTTCAATTTCTGTTGGATGAAGTAGAACTAAAAGACTTTGGAAGTGAAGGGCAACAAAAAAATGCCGTTATATCTTGGAAATTTAGCGAAATCTTAATTTTACAAAATACAAAAAAAGTAACTCCTATATTCATTTTAGATGATTTGTTAAGTGAACTAGATGTGGAAAAAATTCAAAATATTTTTCATTTTATAGATAAAGAAATTCAAACCTTTATTACAACTACTGAAATAGAGAAAGTACTCTCTTTGTTGAATGGAATGGAATATAAAAAAATATTTGTGTCAGATGGTAAATTAGAGGAGGTAATATAAATGGATGAAAAAAAGCATTATGATGATGGTGATATTCAAGTATTAGAAGGTTTGGAAGCGGTACGTAAAAGACCTGGTATGTATATAGGAACAACTAGTGAAAAAGGATTGCATCATTTGGTATGGGAAATTGTGGATAATGCTATAGATGAAGCCCTTGCAGGTTATTGCGATGATATTGAGGTAATTATTGGTAAAGGAAATACGATAACGGTAAAAGACGATGGACGTGGAATGCCAACAGGTATCAATGCAAAAACTGGTTTGTCTACAGTTGAAACAATTTTTACTGTACTACACGCTGGTGGTAAATTTGGCGGCGGTGGCTATAAAGTGAGTGGAGGACTTCATGGCGTAGGTGCCAGTGTAGTAAATGCCTTATCTTCTTGGCTTGAAGTTACAATTTATCGTGAAGGAAAAATTTATTATCAAAAATTTCAAAATGGTGGTAAACCAGCAGATGAATTAAAAGAAATAGGTAAGTGTGAAGAAAATAGAACAGGAACAACAGTTACTTTTAAAGCGGATCCAGAAATTTTTACAGAAACTACGATTTATAATTACGATACGCTTGCCAAACGATTACAAGAACTTGCTTTTTTAAATAAAGGTATTCGTATTTTACTTCGTGATGAACGTGAAGAAGAGAAAAAAGAAGAATTTTTATATAATGGCGGAATTATTGAATATGTAAAAATGTTAAATAAAAATAAAACTCCTATTCATGCAGAAGTGATTTACTTTGAAGGAACAGAAGATGGAATTGAACTTGAAGTGGCCATGCAATACAATGATTCGTATAACGCAAATGTGTATAGTTTTACTAATAATATTAATACATATGAGGGTGGAACCCATGAAGATGGAGTAAAACGTGCTTTGACTCGTATTATTAATAATTATGCCCGTACTAATAAAATATTGAAAGATAATGATGAAGCTTTAACGGGTGAAGATGTTCGTGAAGGACTAACTATGATTATTAGTTGTAAACATCCTAATCCTCAATTTGAAGGGCAAACGAAGACAAAATTAGGAAATGCTGAAGTAAGAAAAATTGCAGACGATGTATTTAGTGAAGGATTTGAACGATTCTTAATGGAAAATCCTAATGAAGCAAAAATCATTATTGATAAAGCGACTACTGCTGCACGTGCAAGACTTGCCGCAAAAAAAGCAAGAGAATTGACAAGACGTAAAACTGCACTTGATTCAATTAATACACTAGGTAAATTAGCGGATTGTACAAGCAAAGATGCTTCTATATCTGAAATATTTATTGTCGAAGGGGATAGTGCTGGAGGATCTGCAAAGTCAGCGAGAATTCCTAAAACACAAGCAATTCTTCCCTTACGTGGAAAAATACTGAATGTTGAAAAAGCAAGATTGGATCGAGCTTTATCTAATGAAGAAATAAGAACAATGATTACAGCTTTTGGTACAGGAATCGGAGACGAATTTGATCTTGAAAAATTAAGATATCATAAAATTGTTATTATGACTGATGCTGATGTGGATGGATCACATATTCGTATTTTGTTGTTAACTTTATTTTATCGTTTCTTTAGACCTATTGTTGAACAAGGTTACGTTTATGCTGCTCAACCACCATTGTATAAAGTAGTGTATGGAAAAAATATTAAATATGTATTAACAGATGAGGAACTTGCCGAATACCGTGCAAGTCTTCCACCAAATGCTAAACCAATCGTAAATCGTTTTAAAGGTTTGGGGGAAATGGATGCCATTGATTTAAGAGAAACAACTATGCACAATGAACATCGTGTTTTGAAAAGAATTACTGTAGAAGACGCTATGGAAGCAGACAAAGTATTTACTGATTTGATGGGTGAGGACGTTCTTCCTCGTAAAGAATTTATAGAAAAAAATGCTGTTTTTGTAGAAAACTTAGATATTTAGGAGGTTTATATGGAAAGAATTATAGAAAATAATATTGTACAAGAAGTACAAAAATCCTTTTTAGATTATTCTATGAGTGTTATTACCGCTCGTGCGATTCCAGACCTTCGTGATGGTTTAAAACCAGTTCATCGTCGTATTTTGTATTCCATGTATGAATCTGGTTATACTCCCGATAAACCACATCGTAAAAGTGCCAGAATTGTTGGAGATGTAATGGGTAAATATCATCCTCATGGTGATTCATCTATTTATGAAGCTATGGTGGGAATGGCTCAAGATTTTACTTATCGACATATGCTTGTGGATGGTCATGGGAATTTTGGTAATATGGATGGCGATGGTGCAGCTGCCATGCGTTATACAGAAGCAAGACTTTCAAAACTTGCTTTGGAAATGACTCGTGATTTAAATAAGAATACTGTTGATTTTGTACCAAATTTTGATGAAACAGAAAGTGAACCTGTTATTTTACCTAGTAGATTTCCTAATATTTTAGTAAATGGAACAATGGGAATAGCTGTTGGTATGGCCACTAATATACCACCACATAATTTAGGAGAAGTCATTGATGGTTGTGTTGCCTATATTGATAATCATGAAATTGATACGGATGGATTAATGCAATACATTAAAGGTCCAGATTTTCCAACTGGAGCCTCTATTTTAGGGAATAGTGGTATTAGAAAGGCTTACGAAACTGGTAAAGGTTCTATTACGATTCGTGGACAGGCTGATATCGAAGAAGATGGTGGCAAAACTCGAATTGTGGTTACGGCTTTACCTTATAAAGTAAATAAAGCAGAATTTCAGTCTCGTATTGGAGAACTTGTTCGTGATAAAGTTATTGATGGAATTAGTGAACTTCATGAAGAATCAAATTTAGAAAATCCAGTTCGTGTGGTTATTTATTTAAAACGTGATGCTAACGCAAATGTAGTATTGAATAATTTATATAAATACACGCAATTGCAAACCACTTATGGTATTAATTTGTTGATGATTGATCAAGGTTCACCAAAAATACTTGGACTTAAAGATATCTTATCGAAATATATTGATTATCAAAAAGAAATTATTATTCGAAGAACACAATACGATTTAGATAAAGCTTTGGATCGAGTTCATATTTTAGAAGGTTTAAAAATTGCTTTGGATCATTTGGACGAAGTTATTAAAACAATTCGTGAATCTGCAACTGATATTATTGCTAAAGAACAATTGATGGCAAAATTTGGTCTTGATGATATTCAAGCTAATGCAATTCTAGAAATGAAATTGCGTCGTTTGACTGGATTGGAACGTGAAAAAATTGAAAATGAACTTGCTGAATTATTAAAAACAATAGAAGAGTTAAGAAGTATTTTAGCAAGTGAAGAAAAAATTCTTGGGATTATAAGAGAAGAACTTCTTGAAATTAAAAACAAATATGCAGACGAGAGAAGAACAAATATTGATATGTCCGCAATCGAATTTATTGAAGATGAATCATTAATACCAGAAGAAGATATAATGATCGCACTTACTCACAATGGCTATATTAAACGTACAACTTCTGATACTTTTAAATTACAAAATCGTGGTGGAGTAGGAATTAAGGGTATGAATACCAATGAAGAAGATTTTGTTGAGCATTTGGTAAACTTATCCACACATGATTATATTTTATTCTTTACGAATAAAGGAAAAGTGTATCGTTTAAAAGGATATGAAATACCTGAGTTTAGTCGTCAATCTAAAGGATTACCAGTTATCAACTTGTTGCAAATTGAAAAAGAGGAAAAAATTAATTCTATTTTAAGTGTAAAAAGAGATGATACAGCTAAATATTTATTGTTTGCTACAAGACAAGGTATTGTAAAACGTACAAGTATTACTGAATTTGATAGTATTCGTAATAATGGTAAAATATGTATTAGTTTACGACCAAATGATGAACTTATTTCTGTTCAAAAAACAACTGGTACTGATTGCATTTTACTAGGTTCAGATAATGGAAGAATGGTTAAATTTATTGAAGATGAGATCCGTATTATGGGAAGAACCGCTAGCGGAGTACGTGGTATTAACTTAGATGGTGGTGAGTGTATTGGTGCAGTAATTGCAACAGATAATGATTCATTAATTATTGTAACAAAGAAAGGTTATGGTAAGCAGACTGCTATAAGTGATTATCGCCAGACTAGACGTGGTAGTAAAGGCGTTAAAGCGTTAAATATTACTGAAAAAAACGGACCAATGGCTGCATTTAGATTATCCGTAGAAAATAGTGATTTAATTATTATTACAAATACAGGAATGGTTATACGTGTACCCCTTGATCAAATTAATATGTTAGGACGAGTTACTCAAGGAGTACGAGTTATAAATTTAAAAGATAATCAAGAAGTTTCTAATATAAGTTTAGTTGAAAAAACTTCAGAAAATTCGGATGCGATTTTGAAAGAAATAGATACGATTGAAAATAAAAATTTGGAGGAATTAAATTCTGTAGATAAGGAAGAAAGTATTGTTGAAACCAATATATCTGAAAACTAAATGTTCCACGTGGAACATTTAGTTTTCATTTTAATAATTTTTTATAAGTTTCACGTGAAACTTATTGAAATAATATAAAAAAGTTGATATTATTTATTTGTGCAACGAATATATTGTAACTTGGTCAGAATCGGAAGATAGCAGCCATATCAATCTCTATTCGTGTGCACACTTTTTTATTTAAGGTGATTAAAGTGTTTAATAGTGAAAATATAATAAATTTGCTAATAAAATTAGCTAAAAAAGCATATAATAAAGGAGAAATACCTGTTACAGCTATTATTGTCCAAAATAACAAAATAATTGCAAAAGCTTACAATCAAAAAGAAAAGAAAAAAAATATTATTGCTCATGCTGAAATTTTAACTATTTTAAAAGCTGCTAAGAAATTAAAAAGATGGAATTTATCGGATTGTAATTTGTATGTTACTTTAAAACCTTGTAATATGTGTATGGAAGTTATAAAGCAGAGTCGGATACAAAATGTATACTATTTATTAGATAAATTGAATTATAAACACGATTTTTCAAAAACAACTTTATTAAAAATAAATAGTAAAAGTAATCTTCAAACTTATCAACAATTATTATCTAATTTTTTTCAAAATATGCGTTAATAATTGTTTTTTTATGTTATAATACATCTTGTGAGGAGATAGCATATGGCTTTAGATTATAAAGTACTTTATCGAAAATATAGACCTACTTCTTTTGATGAAATTGTAGGCCAAAAATATACAATAGAAATGCTTAAAAATGCTGTTAAAAATGATAGAATATCTCATGCCTATATTTTTACTGGACCAAGAGGAACAGGAAAAACGAGTACAGCAAAAATTTTTGCGAAAACAATTAATTGTGAAAATTGTAAAGATGGAATTCCATGTGGAAAATGTAGTTCTTGTGAAAATATAACCAATAATGCAGATATTATAGAAATAGATGCTGCTTCTAATAATGGAGTCGATGAAATCAGAGAGCTTATTAATAATGTTAAAATCGCACCTTCTTTTAGTAAATATAAAGTTTATATTATTGATGAAGTTCATATGCTCTCTCAAAGTGCTTTTAATGCTCTATTATTAACTTTAGAAGAACCTCCTAGTCATATTGTATTCATTTTAGCAACTACTAATATTGAAAGTGTTCCAATCACAATTTTGTCTCGATGTCAAAGATATGATTTTAAAAAAATATCGACATGTGATCTTATAAGCCATTTAAAGAAAGTATCTGAATTGGAAAAAATTAATATTACTGATGAAGCTATTCAAGAAATTTCTTATTTATCCGAAGGTGGTTGTAGAGATGCTTTGAGTATTTTAAATCAGTTATTCACAAGTAATGAAGCAATTGATTTAGAAGTAGTTTTGAATAATTATGGCTCTGTTTCGATGATCCAAATTAAAAATATAGTAGATAGTTATCTACAATATGATTATGAACACTTAAAAAGTATTTTTGATAATTTAGATAAATCCTCTATTGATTATAAAATTTTTTTGAAAAAATTAATTGATCAGTTGTTTGCTAAAGCACTGGAATGTAAAACTAAAAAAGAAGAAAAAAAGTATTTAGAAATTAGAAATGTTATCTTTGAATTAAATGATTTAATGAATAAAATTAATATTAATGTTGATCCATTTTTGTTAATATTTTTGGTTCTTATTGAAAATATTTCTGTAGAGAATGATAAATCAAATAAAAAAACAGATGAAAATATAATTGAAAAAGAAATTGTACAAGAAGAAACTATTCCAATAGAAGAAAATTTAAAAGAAATTGATAGAAAACAAAAGCAAGTTATTAAAGATGTTTTTTCTGAAGAAGAAAAAAAAGAATATAATTTGTATTTAGAAGAATTAAAGAAAATTCGAGTCAATAATTGTTTTGCACAAGCAGATAAATCTCTACTTCTCAATAGTAAAGAAAAATGGTTACAATTTAATCAAAATTTAAGTAGTATGGATGAAATAAAATCTATTATTATAGATTCTCAACTTGTTTTATCTTCTGAGTTTGTTCAAATTATAATTGATTCTCAAGAAAGCATAGTAGAAATGTTTAATTTGAATTTGAAAAAAATTGAAGAAAAGTATGAAAATATTGTAGGAAACAAAATTAGATTTATTGCTTTAACAAATGATGAATGGGAAAAAAATAAGAAAGAATATATAAAAAGAATAAAAGAAAAATATGTTTATCAGTTATTGGAAGAACCGAGTTATGAACAAAAAGAAAATATTACTAATGAGAACTTTGATTCCAATTGTACAGATGTTCTTGCAATATTTAATGAAGATCACTTAGAAGTGAAATAATAGAAAGAAGGAAAAAATATGAATATGCAAAATTTAATGGCGCAAGCACAAAAAATGCAAAGAGATATGCAAAAGAAGAAAGAAGAAATTGATAATACTTTAT
>CANPIH010000059.1 GCA_947574085.1 uncultured Mycoplasmatota bacterium
ATATTATTCCTCTACCACCAGTAGAAGAACAAAAAAGAATAGTAGAAAAACTAGAGGAATGCTTTGAGTTAATAGATCAGAAAGAAAGAAATGATCAAGAACAAGAAAGATTAAAATTATTACTAAAAGAAACCTTATTAGAAAAAGCAATCCATGGAGAACTCGTACCAAATGATAAAAACTTAAAACCAATAGATGTAGAAAGTATTCTTGATGATGTACCTTACTTAATACCAGAAAACTGGAGATGGACAGAAATGTTTCAGTGTTATGTTTTCAAACAAGGAATCCAGATAGAAATAGAAAAGCAATCGAATGAAATAAGTGAAAAATATCCTTTACCTTTTTTGAGAATAGTAGATTTTACACAAGAAAATCAAGATAAACGATATGTAGGAAAAGAATATAGTACTTATGTAATAGAGAAAAACGAGATAGTTATTGTGAGGTATGGAGCAAGTGCAGGATTTATAGGATTGGGTAAAAAAGGTGTTTTAGCAAATAATTTATTTAAATTAATACCGCAAGTAGAAATGAATGAAAAATATATGTATTATCTATTAAAATCATCTTATTATCAAAAAAAAATACGAACACATTCTGTAGGAATACCAGCAATAAAGTTTTCTTCTTTGAATAAAATACCTATACCCATACCCCCAATAGAGGAACAAAAAAGAATTGTAGAAAAACTAGAGGAATGTTTTGAGTTAATTAATAGAATTTAAAAAAGATTGTATTCGAAAATCATAGAATACAATCTTTTTTATTAAGATATAATTTGAACTTTTAATTTCCATTAACTTGATTCATTACTTCTTCCGCAAAGTTGTCGCATCTTTTTTCCATACCTTCTCCAACTTCATAACGAATCATTTTTAAAATCTCTCCACCATTATTAGCTACATAAGTGTTAACAGTAATATCTCCATCTTTAATAAAGGCTTGTTCTGCAAGGCAAATATCTTTATAGAATTTTTTAATTCTACCTTCCACCATTTTTTCTGCTATATCTGCTGGTTTTCCTTCGTTAATAGATTGTTCTTTTAAAACTTCTCTTTCACGATTCACAACTTCTTCTGGTACATCAGCAATAAAAACATAACTAGGTTTCATTGCAGCTGCTTGCATTGATACATCTTTGGCAATTTCTTCATTTGCACCTTTAAGAATTGTTAAAACTGCAATCTTTCCACCCATATGCAAATACGTTCCAAATACTTCATCACTATTTTTAGTAACTATTTCAATTCTTCGCAAAGAAAGTTTTTCACCAATTTTAGCAGTTTTGGATATAATTAAATCTCCAACTGTACCAGCTTCATCATCAGTTTCAACTTCTAAAGCACTTTCTAAATTTATTGCATTACTTTTTAAAATAGCTTCACCAATTGTATCAATCATGCTAGTAAATTCTTCATTTTTACTAACAAAATCTGTTTCAGAATTTACTTCAAGAATCACTGCTTTATCACCATTTACATAAATATTTGCAAGACCTTCTGCTGCAATACGATTTCCTTTTTTTTCTGCTTTTGCAATTCCTTTTTCTCTTAGATAATCCATCGCAAGATTTATATCACCATTACATTCAGATAGTGCTTTTTTACAATCCATCATACCAGCACCACTTTTTTCACGCAATTCTCTTACTAAACTTGCAGAAATTTCCATATCCACTCAACTCTTTTCTAATTTAATTTAAACTACTGATTAATTCTTCTTTTTTCATTGTTGAATAGCCTTTGATTCCTTGTTCTTTGGCTAATGTTTTTAATTCAGTTAAAGTCATAGAAGCATAATCTTTTTTCTCTTCCACAACAACTTCTTCTTTTTCTACTTCTTGTTTTATTTCTTTTTTAGGTTCATCTGACTTTGTAACTGTATCCATAGATACATCTTTTGGTTCTTTTTTATTTTTATCTTCTTCTGTCACATAATCTACCATTTCTAAATTACGAGATTCACAAATGGCATTATTTAAAACACCAATTACTACTTTAACAGCACGAACTGCATCATCATTCGCTGGGATCACAAAGTCAACATCGTCTGGATCACAGTTTGTATCAACAAGTCCAAATACAGGGATATTCAATTTTCTTGCTTCACGTATAGCATTAATTTCCTTTTTTGGATCAACAATAATAATTGCTTGTGGTAATTTATTCATTTCACGAATACCACATAGTACTCGATTCAATTTATCATATTCTTTTTTCAGTCCAATAACTTCTTTTTTAGGTAGTACTTCAAATACTCCATCACGTTCCATGTTTTCAATTTCTTCAAGTCTTTTAACTCTTCTTCGAATAGTTCTAAAGTTTGTTAAAATCCCTCCCAGCCATCTTTCCGTTACATAATAACTATTACTACGTATAGCTTCTTCTTTACAAACTTCACTCGCTTGTTTCTTTGTTCCTACAAATAAGAACGTTCCTCCATTATCAGCGATTGATTTAATCTCCTTATAAGATTCTTCTAATTTTTCTGCTGTTTTTTGTAAATCAATGATATGAATTTCATCTCTTGCAGCAAAAATGTACTCTTTCATTTTTGGATTCCATCTTTTGGTTTGATGTCCAAAATGAACTCCAGCTTCTAATAAATTACTCATAGAAACTACGGCCATAAATAATTCCTCCTTCGTTAAAACATCTGCTTAAGATCAACTTAAATTTATCACCTCTTCGGCACTCGATAAACTAATCCCTCAAACATGTCTATTTGCTAATTCATTTAGCCATTTGTATTTTAGCAAATTCTTGCACTGGTTACAAGCATTTTTAATATAATATATAGAAAAATACAAGAAAAAATACACAAAAATAAAAAATTATGTTAAAATTTTCTTTTGAAAAAATGGTGATGAATTTGAAAAATTATATTTTGAAAGCCAAAAAGGAAACCTTAGCTGTTTTAAAAGAAAAAATTTTAGAAGACATTAAAAATTACGACAAAATTGCTATTATTTGTCTTGGTCCTTCTTTTAATGCTCCCAGTCCTTTTTTAACTTTTTCAAGTACGATTGGTACTATATTAAAAGCCAATCATTTCTGGGTTTATGGGGATTTAGAAAACCCAATCAGAATTGAAAAAAAGAAAATTTCTCCTATTCAAACAGAAATTGACACAAATAATCCAAATACATTTACTTTAGTAATAGTAAACTCCATTAGCCATTCTAAAAAATTATTAGGAAATGTTTGTTATAAAAATGGGTCATTTCAGCAAAAGAATATTTTAGTGGGCAATGCAACTTTAACTTTATTTGGAAGCTATGGAAAAAACACAGAAGAATATTTAAAACAAGGTCTTTCTTTAGAGGAAACAAAAGAATTTGCGACCAATATTGCCTTTTTATTAATGGAGATAATAAATCAAAAACATGACTTAGAAATACAAAAATTAAAAAAAAAGAAAAATTCTCTTAAAAATTCTTCCTGTTTATTTGATTACTAAGAATCCTTTGAAACGATGATAGTAATTTTTTTTAAAAGTTGTTAATAAATCTTTATTGCTGTGACCATAAATAGAAATTATAATTTTATCCACTCCATAATCTTCTACAATTTTAAAAATTCTTCTTTCTAATATTGCTAGTGTTTCTATAGTTATATCATTAGTTACATCAACGTATAAAGTTTCATTTTTATAATTCACATCCATCTTTTGTATCACCTAATAATAGAATAACAAAAAGTTTTTCTTTTAAAAGGAATTCGACAAAAGATGTTTTTATTTTTGAATATTAAAACATTTACAGGTTCTTCCCATATAAACAGCCACAATATTCCTGACGATACAATCCATATTTTTTAGATAATTCAATACTCTTTTTATATCCTTCTTTTTTCTTAAAATCAGATATTAAATAGAATACGTTTTTTTTCGCATTTTTATTTATACTTTTTTCTAAAGATAACCCTATTTCATTAATGACTTTGGCATTTTTATAAGGACTAACAGTCAAAGTTGTACCAAAATAATCAAAACCAAGTTTTTTAGCAAGAGAAGCACACTTTTCTAATCGTAAATAATAGCATTTGTGACATCTCATTCCTCCTTCTGGTTCTGATTCTAAATTTTTAGTTATATTTTTAAAACGTTCATTGTCATAATCTACATCCAATAGTTGAATATCAAGATTTATTGCTTTTACGTACCTTTTTTGTTCTTCTTTTCGTTTTATATATTCTTCAAAAGGCTCAATATTTGGATTGTAATACAAAATCGTAATATGAAAGTAATCTTTTAAAGCGTCTATAACAGCAGTAGAACAAGGACCACAGCAACTATGCAAAAGAATCTTTTTTTTATGAGAGAATTTTTTTATTTCTCTTTCCATCCAATCATTATAATTAAGATTATGTAATACTTCCATGACTACTCTCCTTCTGAATTTTGAAATGTGTGCCAATAACCATTTTCACTATCTGAATCTAATTCCAATATTCCTTTTTGATTTAAAGGTATAGCAGTATAGGTTAAAGCATACATATCCAATCTGTCAATATTAATTAAATTAATATGTACTTGATTTCCATCGTTCATACGAAGTAAGAATCTTGTTTCATCAATAATAGTATCCCCACTTCGACTTGGAGAATATTCTATTTCACTAATCAAGGACAAAGATTCTTTTTTTACTTTAGCAAGTTCTTTTATTAATCTATCATAAATATTGCTTTTTACATAATTAACAAGAAAAGGAATTCCAGTATAATTTCCATCTATAGTTTCTTTTCCATTGGATAAAACGTAAGTAGAATTGTTACGATTGTAAAAAAGAACATTAGCCTCTTTAATGGTGATAGTTATTTTACCTAATAAATTTTTTTTCACTTTCACTTCTTCAACTAAATCTAGGGTCAAAACATTTTTTTCAATTGTTTTTTTTGTATAATGATTTATTTTAGGATATTCTTTAATTCCTGAAACTTCAATTATTTCGTAATCTTTTAAAAGTTCATTGCCATCAATTTGAATATTTTTTATGGTTAAGTTGCTGTAGTAATAAATAAAAATAGAGAAAGTAAAAACAAAGCTTAAAGTCAAGAATAAAAATTTCCATTTGATATGACGAATTACTTTTTTCTTTTTTGTTTTCATATACCATCTCTTTTTCTCTTTTACTTTATTGTTTCTTTAATTGTTTTGTAGATTGTTTCACTTGGTTTTACTTTTTTATATTCCAACATTTGTTTTTTCAATAGTTTTATTTTTTCTTGATTGTTTAACAAACTGTTAATTTTTTCTGCCATTTTTTCTTTTGTTATTTCTTTTTCTTCTATAACTTCAATAATTCCTTTTTCCTCTAATTCTTTCGCATTATAGAATTGATGATTATTGGCAACATTTGGACTTGGAATAATAATACTTGGTTTTTCAAGTCCTATAATTTCAAATAGAGTTCCCGCTCCAGCTCTAGAAATTATTAAATCACTAGAAGCCATAATGCTTGGTAAATTTTCAAAATAAGGAACTATTTTAATTCCTTTCGTATTTTTTATTTGTTCTTTAAATTTTTCTACATTTATATTATTACCTGCAATGTATAAAATTTCATAAGTATCGTGTAAGTCACTGTTTAAAAATTCAAGCATTTTTTGATTTAAAGATGAACTTCCTAAACTTCCAGCTACATACACTACTAATTTTTTAGAAATGCTAAAGCCTAACAAGGTTTTATCTATTTTTTTTGTATTTACAGCTCCATCTAAAGAAGGATGACCTGTATAAACTATTTTTTTAGCTTTTTTAAAATATTCTTTAGAACTTTGAAATGTTATGCCTACTACATCTGCATATCGGCTTACCAAATAATTTACTTTTCCTGGACGACTATTTTGCTCATGAATAAATGTTTTAATTCCTAATTTTTTTGCTGTTTTGATAACAGGATAAGTGACATATCCACCTACTCCTATTACCACATCAGGATTAAATTTTTTCATAATTTGTAAACATTTTTTTTGAGCTTTTTTTATTAAAAAAATATTTTTAAGATCACGTTTTATATCTTTCGTAAACCCATAAATTTCCAAAGATTCATAAGGTATATCTTTTTTAGGTACAATCTCTTTTTCCATTCGATTGTGCGTTCCAATATAGAGAACTTTTACATTTTTTTCTCTTTTTTTAAATTCTTCTATTATAGCCAGAGCTGGATATATATGGCCTCCACTTCCCCCTGCGGATACAATTATATTCATGTACATCACCTTATACCATTATACTATAAAAAAAAGAAACTTATAACTTTTTATCCAATCCTATTTGTAAAGATTTTACTTTAAAAAAGATATTTTATAAAAATGTAAAAAATTTAATAGGAAAACAATAAATATAGATTTTGCTACTTTTTTTTATGTTTTTTTAATAGAATGTAAAGAGGGATTTTATGAAAAATAAAATAGATTACAAATTAATGATTGCTGTGTTATTTATTGCTATTTTTGGTATTGTAATGATTTATTCAGCAAGTTCTATTTGGGCTGAATATAAATTTCACGACTCTTTTAAGTTTGTCAAAGCACAAGGAATGTTCTTTTTTATAGGTATTATTGGTATGATATTTCTCTCTAAAACCGATTATCATTTATATTGCAAAAAAGCCAATAGTATTCTATTTATTTGTTTTTTGCTTTTAATACTTGTATTGATTCCTGGAATTGGAACTATTCGAAATGGAAGTAGAAGTTGGTTTGGACTTGGTGGATTTGGAATACAACCTAGTGAGTTTGCAAAAATTGGTTTGATAATTTATGTGGCAAAATATTTATCCAACAATCAAAAAAATATGCGTGATATTAAAAAAGGTGTTTTGCCTATTATGATTGTGATATTGGTTTTCTTTGGGCTTATTATGTTAGAGCCAGATTTTGGTACAGCCATGGTTATTGTACTGACACTTGTTGTTATGATTTTTGCCTCTGGAGTAAATGTTTCTTTTTTTATTAAAATAGGAATGTTAGGTTTAATAGGAATAGTAGGTTTAATTATTGTAGCTCCTTATCGAATGGCTAGAATTATTTCTTTTTTAAATCCATGGACTGATCCTTTAGGGAGTGGATTTCAAATAATTCAAAGTTTGTATGCCATTGGTCCTGGAGGTCTTTTAGGGCAAGGTTTTATGATGTCACGTCAAAAACATTTTTATTTACCAGAACCACAAACCGATTTTATCTTTTCCATTATAAGTGAAGAATTTGGTTTTTTGGGAGTTTTAATAGTAACAAGTATTTTCTTTTTTATCTTTTATAGAGCTTTAAACATTTCCTTAAACCAAAGTGATTTATTTGGCAAATATTTAACTTTTGGACTTTCTTTTGGAATCATTATTCAAGCTTTACTAAATTTAATGGTCGTTGTTGGTATTATACCTGTAACAGGGTAAGTCCTGCTAGGTAACTGGAAACGACAATGAAAATAAACCCTTATTTTAT
>CANPIH010000060.1 GCA_947574085.1 uncultured Mycoplasmatota bacterium
TCCATGCAATAATAGCACCAACTTATTTTAACAATCTGAAAAGAGTGATCTTTGGTGCAATATCACCTTATATCTAATATAATTATATCAAATTTTCACTTATTTTTTTTATAGTAATTTGTATTATTTTTTTATTGAATCATTATGTACATGGTAGGCATATTCCTAGTATGTAAATACTCTTTTTGTATCGAATTCATTTCAATATCTATGATTTTTTCATTGGTATCCAGTAATAATCTAAGTTTTCCTTCTTATATATACTCTTAAACTAGTTTCCAATATCTTTTTTAAGAATAAAAAAATTAAAGCTTATTTCACTTTAATTTTTATCTTTTACTACAATATTAACAATTTTATTTGGAATTACAATTGTTTTGATAATCTCTTTTCCTTCTAAATACTTTTTAACATTTTCTTCACTTAAAGCTTTTTCTTTAATTGCTTCTTCTTGATCTTCTATAGAAATCGTAATGGTTGCTCGAACCCTTCCATTTACTTGAACCGCTATAGTTTTTTCACTATCAATGGTTTTTTCTTCATCGTAATGTGGCCAAGGAGATTCACAAATTGGAGCAAACCCTAAAGATTCATTTAATTCTTCGGTTGTATGAGGAGCAATTGGATTTAAAAGGGATAATAAGACTCTATATTCATCTTTGGTAATACTTTCTTTATCTTCGTAAGCGTTTGCAAGTATCATCAATGTAGAAACAGCGGTATTGTATGCCATTGTTTTTAAATCGTTAGTTACTTTTTTAATACTTTTATGAATTAAGGATTCTAAATCTTTTTGATAGCCTATTTCTTCTCTTACTTTTTCTTTTAAACGAATCACTTTGTCAATAAAACGTTTACAACCACGTAAACTATCTGTACTCCAAGGAGCATCCATTTCATAATCTCCCATAAACATTTCGTAAACGCGTAATGTATCTGCTCCATACTCTTTTACAATATCATCTGGATTAATTACATTGCCACGAGACTTACTCATTTTTTCATTATTAGAACCTAGTACCATACCATGACTTACTCGAGTCCAAATCATTTCACTTTTTGGAACCAAACCTATATTGTGTAAAAATTGGACCCAAAATCTTGCGTAAAGTAAGTGTCGTGCGGTGTGTTCCATTCCACCATTGTACCAATCGACTCTTCCCCAGTAGTTCATAGCTTCTACTCCCGCAAATTCTTGAGTATTTTTAGGATCCATAAATCGTAAGAAATACCAAGACGAACCAGCCCAATTTGGCATGGTATCGGTTTCTCGTTTTGCTGGAGTACCACAATGTGGACAAGTGGTATTTACCCAATCACTTATTTTAGCCAATGGGCTTTCTCCATTATCCGTTGGCTCGTATTCTGCAACATCTGGAAGAAGTAGTGGCAAATCGTTTTCATTCATTGGAACCCAACCACATTTTGGACAGTCTACCATAGGAATCGGTTCTCCCCAAAATCTTTGTCTTGAAAAAATCCAATCACGCATTTTATAATTGACTTGCTTTTTACCACAACCTGTTTCTTCTAACCATGAAATCATTTTATCTATTGCTTCATCCTTATTTAACCCATCTAAAAAGTCAGAATGTATGTGAATGCCATCTCCTACCATAGCCCCTTCTTTTTTTGCATATTCATAAGTTTTTAAGTGAAGTTCATCTTTGATTTCGTTAAGAACCACTTTTTCTTCTACCCATTCCACATCAAAAACTTCATCTTGATCTAAGTGTTGTACATCTTTGTCATGATTTTTTAGTTTAAAAAATAAACCTGTGCATTCAATAGTAAAGTACTTATCTTTATTATGAGCGTAATAGTGATGATTGATTTTAGGAAGTTCACAAACAAATTCTACGTTTTTATAACCCGTTTCTTCAGCTATTTCTCGGATAGCACAAGTAAGTGCGTCTTCATTTTCTTTTCGAGTTCCACCAATAAATAAACGTCCACCTAGACCATGCCAATTGATGGTTAAATATTTATCGTTTTCTTCATCATAAACAATAGCCACAATAGAATCTTTTTTGGTTTCGTTTTCATGTGGAGTGCCTGTTACTTCTTCCAAAACTTGTTTTATAGTAATTCCAAACTTTTTGGCAAATTCATAATCTCTTTCATCGTGAGCGGGAACCGCCATAATTGCTCCTGTACCATAAGAAGATAAAACATAATCACTTATATAAATAGGAATTCTTTCTTCATTTACAGGATTAATTGCATAGGATCCAATAAAAACTCCTGTTTTTTCTTTATTCAATTCTGTTCTTTCTAAATCATTTTTAAGTGAACAAGCATCGATATAAGTTTTTACTTCTTCTCTTTTTTCATCCGTAGTAATTTCTGCTACTAAAGAATGTTCTGGTGCAAGTACACAATACGTTACACCAAATAGTGTATCAGGTCTTGTGGTGTAGACAGTAAACTCTTTATCCGTACCTTCTACTTTAAAACGAACTTCTGCTCCTGTAGATTTTCCAATCCAATTGATTTGTCCTAGTTTTACTTTAGAGGCAAAATTTGTATTTTCAAGTCCTTTAAGTAATTCTTCTGAATACTCACTCATACGAAGCATCCATTGTGATTTTTCTTTTTGTACGACTTTAGTACCGCATCTTTCACAAACTCCACCCGCAGCGTCTTCATTGGATAGTACACTTTTACAGAGTGGACACCAATTTACAGGAATTTTTTCTTTATACGCCATTCCATGTTTATAAAACTGTAAAAATTGCCACTGTGTCCATTTGTAATATTCTGGATCCGTTGTTGAAAATTCCCTAGACCAATCAAAAGAAAAACCTAAAGATTCCATTTGTCCTTTAAAAGTTTTAATATTTTCTTTTACAGCGTCTTTTGGATGAATATGATTTTTTATAGCGTATTGTTCTGCTGGTGCCCCAAAAGCATCCCACCCCATCGGAAACAGTACGTTATATCCTTGCATACGCATCATTCTAGCCATTGCATCGTTGGCGGTATAACTCCTTACATGCCCAACATGAAGCCCAGCTCCTGAAGGATAGGGAAATTCTACTAATATATAATACGGATTTTTTCCTTCATTTTTTGTTTCAAACGTTTTGTGTTCTTTCCAATACGTTTGCCATTTTTGTTCAATATTTTTAAAATTCATTGCTCTTCTCTCCTTATCTTATTTACTAAATATCTACCATATATTTCATAAAGTGCATAAATGAGTAAAAATAGTAATACAAAACCAAGACCCAATTGCACAATTATATAAGTATTTATAGAACTTACAACGGTTCCAACACTTGATATAATAAAACTATTTATAAGTGTCATCCATTTTAATTCCTTTTTATAATTGATTTTTTTCTTTGAAATTTTAAATTTCTTTATCACGTAACTCATAAGCATAATGTTATCAAGTTTGCCTTTTTTTATCTTAATCGAATCAAAAATATAATTGATGAAAAACACAATACAAAATAGAACTAGAAAAAAATAAAGAATAAAGGATGGACTATTTACATTTATATCCATAAGCATCACCTTTCTAAAAAGAAAACACGACAATTCGCACATAAGGACGAATTTGCCGTGGTACCACCTTAATTTCTAGTAAATAACTAGCTTTAACATCTTTTATAGGGGATGAACCTAATACCGCTCTAAAAGCAAGTTCGTAAATTTTATTTGCTCATTTGCACCTACCATGAGTTCTCTTGAAAATAAAGATTTTACTACTACTCTTTTTTCATCGCTTATAAGTATTATAGTAAATTTTTTGATGGATTTCAATATCTATTCAAAAAAATTACAAAAACGATTTTTTTCCTATTTTAATTAAGTTTTCCTTTAAAAAAGCTAGGTATTTCCTAACTTATTCACTTCGTAAAGCGAGAACTGGATCTTCTTTCGCAGCTTTCTTAGATGGGATAATCCCACCAATAAGAGTTAAAAGAGTGCTTAAAAGAACCAAAATAATTCCAGCAACAATTGGTAACGATGCACTTACATTTGCTCCATCTGAAATCATTTTAATTATTTGATTGATTGGTATTAAGAAAAGTAAAGTAATACCAATACCAATTAAGCCAGCTAAAAGACCGATAATAAAAGTTTCTGCATTAAATACTTGTGACACATTCTTTTTAGAGGCACCAATTGCTCTTAAAATTCCAATCTCTTTTTTTCTTTCTAAAACACTAATATAGGTTATAATTCCTATCATAATAGATGACACTATTAAAGAAATTCCTACAAATGCGATTAAGACATAACTAACAACATCAACAATTGTTGTTACAGAACTCATCAAAGTTCCTACCATATCTGTATAAGAAATGACTTTATCTTCTTCATTGTTTGCTTTCATTCTTTCATTATAATCTTTTAATAAATTTGTTATTTTCTCATTTCCTTCAAAATCTTTTGGATAAATATTGATTCCAGATGGATCATTTAAATCTGCATAATTTAATTTCTTTAAGTTGCTTTCATAAGATGTTTTTTCTTTAGACATCATTGTAGCAAAAACTTCTGCTAATTCTTCTTCACTCATATTCATCTTAAACGCTTTTGCAAAAGCTGTTTCATCGACAGTAAATGCTCCCATTAAGGAATTACTAAGAGAAGAAATATTATTTGTAAGTTCTTTTTCCAAATTTTTACTAACACTTTTTAATACTTTTTGCATATAACTATTTAAAATTTTTGCAATCTGTTTTTGAAAATTTTGATCTGTCATAATTTTCGTTAAAGCATTCCCAATAATCACTTTTACTTCTTCGGATTGTAAATATTCCATTAACGATTTTTCAATGTCAATTTTGTCTGTAAATCCATGTTTTTTAGCGTATTCTTCATAACCTTTGGAAAGACTTATAATCATTTTTTGCATTTGTTCTTGAGTCATTGTAATGCTACCATTTTGACGAATTGCTTCTTCAATTTCTTTTTTAATAATTTCTTGGGCTTCTTTTGAGTTTAAATATTCTTCAAAATGTTCACTTACTTTGTTAAAATCCGTATTCTGATTTTTTTCTAAAAAATCTGCATAACCATCTAAAATAGCTTTTAAAAGCTGTTTCATATCTGAATCCGAAAAACTAAATTCTATCTCTTTTAATAGTTCTTCTAAATCCAAAGCTGGTATTGAATTAACATTCAATATTGAATTTAAATCATCAAAATCCACTTTTATTTTAGAAGCATCTATTTTAAATGCAGATTGCAATGCTTTTTGATCAATTTTAATTAAAGAATTCATTTTCATAGAACTATTCTTTGTATCAGCAAACTTTTTCCCAGTAAAAACATTTTTTTCTGGATTTTTTAATTGCTCTTTCACAATTTTACTTTTGCTTTCTTTTTCTATAATAGAATAAGTTAAAGAAGGAGTAAATCCAATTCCTTGCGTTAACATTGTGGCATTAACATTTTCTTTTGGTTTTACAATTCCCACAATTTTTAAGTCTTCTCCATTTTTTACTAATTTTTTCATGTATTTATCATTTCCTGATTTATCACGCCAAATTTTATTCGATTTATCGTATTCATAACAATCACTGTTCATAACCAATTTAAAACTTGTTCCTATAATGTCTTCATAAGAATAAGCTACATCATAATCAGCAATATCTACTTCTTCTTCTTTTAAAAATTGATCAATCATATCATCAAGTTCTTTATATTTTTTAAGACCTAAAGTGTAAAGCATAAAATCACTAATATCACCATTTGAATTTAATACTAATACAAGGTCATTAGCATTTTTTGGCCACGTTCCCGCTTTAATCTCATATTGACTTTCGTATAAGGATGGATCACTTGGCATTTCAAAAAAGACATCAGTACTCATCATACTTGACATAAAACTATTAGTACTAACACTACTTCCCATACCCATACTTGCAAATGAAATGTCAGGATTGACTTGTCTTAAATTGTCATAGTCTGTATTATATATTCTTGGTGTTACACTATATGTGTATTCTACAGCTTTAGCAAAATCTTGAAGAGGATTTTCTTCACTTTCAAAATAATTTTTTAGTGAAATCAAATCATTAGTTCCTATTGTAGAAAACATATTGGATAACATACTAGAAACATGAATATCTCCCTCTTGATTAGATTTTTTTTCTTCTATATTTCCTATCAACATAGAACTCATGTCAATTCCTGTGCTTCTGATTTGTAAAGGATATGTAGACAGAGTTTCTTCTTCAATACTTTTGATATAAGTATTTACACCATTTGACAAAGATAAAATAAGAGAAATACCAATAATTCCAATAGAACCAGCAAAAGCAGTTAAAATCGTTCTTCCTTTTTTGGTTTTTAAATTATTAAAGCTTAGTAATAAAGAAGTTAAGAAGGACATAGAAGTTTTTCCCATATTTTTGTGTTTAAACTCTTTATTCTTTATATTTACTTTATAAGGATTTGAATCCGATTTTATTACTCCATCTTTTAAATTGACAATACGAGTAGCATAACTTTCAGCTAATTCTGGATTATGAGTAACCATTACTACCAAACGATTTTTAGCTACTTCTTTTAAAAGTTCCATAACTTGAACACTTGTAGAAGTATCTAATGCACCTGTTGGTTCATCCGCTAAAACGATATCTGGATCATTTACTAAGGCTCTAGCAATTGCAACCCTTTGCATTTGTCCTCCAGACAATTGATTTGGTTTTTTGTGAGCTTGAGATTTTAATCCTACTTGATCCAGTGCATCTAATGCTTTTTTTCTTCTTTTAGCTTTAGATACCCCAGAAATGGTTAAAGCAAGCTCAACATTTGCAAGAATCGTCTGATGAGAAATTAAGTTATAACTTTGAAATACAAAACCAATTGTATGGTTTCGATAAGAATCCCAATCACGATCCTTGTATTTTTTTGTAGAAATTTCATTAATAATTAAATCCCCAGCATCATAGTGATCAAGCCCGCCTATTATATTCAAAAGTGTCGTTTTTCCACTTCCACTTGGTCCTAGTATAGCTACAAACTCATTATCTCTAAAATTTAAAGAAACATTATCCAACGCTTTTTGAATTAAAGTTCCCGTTTTGTATTTTTTATAAACATTTTTTATTTGTAACATTAAGCAAACCTCCCTTTTTAAAAATCTTTATTAGAATAACATATTATAATTAATTAATCAATTAATTTTTTAACTTCGATAATTATATGATTACAATGTCTATTTTATTGATTTTAATTTATATTCTCATCCAAATTAGGTATAAGAGCTTAAAGAAACAAATAAAAAAAGAACATTCCTAAATTTAGGAAAAGTTCTTTATTATAACTTATCAATTAATTCGAAACATTCTTCTAGTTTTTCTACTATTCTTTTTTGTTCTTCTACTGGTGGTATGGGTAGTACTAATTCAGATAAACTTTTTGAATTTAATGTTTTTCCTTTTA
>CANPIH010000061.1 GCA_947574085.1 uncultured Mycoplasmatota bacterium
CTTTTGAGCGTACGAACAGAAACTTGATGAGGCTAAATGGTGGATAAGGTTGCCACTCAAACCGAAGTCCAAAAGGTAAACATAAAACTAAGGCAGTAAATCAAGATGTTGTGAAAGAAACTTGTTTATAATAGAATTAGACGAAACAAAAATAAATCCATATTATTTACAAGCGTTTCTATCAAGTGATTTAGGAGTTGCAATATTTAAAAACATTTATACAGGTGGAGCAATTCCGACAATAACACTTGATAAGCTGAAAAAGATGATTATCTTATTTCTGCTATTAGAAGAACAAATGGATATCGCAAATAAATATGCTACCACAATAGATGAATTAGTAATGTTAAATAGAAAAAGTAAAAATAGATTAAGTAGCATTTTTGATAAGGAGGAATAACTTTGCTAAAAAGTGAAGAATTAGAAGAAGTTATTAATGCTATTATTCGAAAAGTTACATTAGCTAATCGTACTGAGCAATTAGAATCTCTTCTTCATTAGTGGGACTTAGATGGTTTATTATCAGATGATTCAGTATACGAGACTAACAAAGATGGAAAAATTGTTGTTATTGTTCAATCTAAGGTTAAGAAAAACGTATTAATAGAAATTACTAAATCTTTGAATTTTGTTTAGATTATAACGGTACAAAAACATATAATTATAAAAAGTTACAATATGCTTTGAATTACCGAGTTGTATTATTTGGACCTATTCCACATAGTACAAGTGGAAAAAATGATAGTAGCAGTGTTATTGCAGAAATGACTAGTAAAGAAGGCTATCCAAGAGTAGAAATTCTAAGTGGTAGTAATGAATTAAAGATAACAAAATCAGGCTTTAGAAAAGCTTATTGAAGAAAATTATATATAAAACTGCATATATTGTCACTAAATTATAACAACATACATATATTTATAGGTTAATATATCTTGATTTATTGTAATGGCAAATTTTTGGGATTATAATATAAAGTATATTAGTCTATTTGTTTGTTGACTTAGAAAAGAGGCAAGAAATGGAGATAAAATATAATAAATTATTTGGCTTAATGAAGCAGAATCAAATGAAACAAAAAGATTTGATTAGAGCCACTGAAATGAGTTCCAGTACTGCTTCAAAGATTTACAAAAATTAACCGATATCAATAGAAGTCTTAATGCATATATGCAGAGTATTTCATTGTGATATTGGAGATATTTGTGAAATAAAGTTAGAGAAGTAACATAGGAGGAAAAAAGATAGCGGATAAAAACAATGCAAATATTGGATTTGAAAAACAAATATGGGATGCTACTTGTGTTTTATGGGGACATATTCCATCAGCTGAATATAGAAAAGTTATTGTAGGTTTAATTTTCCTTCGATACATTTCTAGTTCATTTGAAAAACGTTATCAGAAACTTGTAGCTGAAGGTTATGGGTTTGAAGATGATCGTGATGCATATGCTGAAGAAAATGTTTTTCATGTTTCAGAAGAAGCTCGTTGGAATAGAATTTCTTCAGCAGCTCATACACTTGAAATCGGAACATCTTTAATTTCACTGATAAATGGAGAACTAATACCAATAGCATTAGATATTTTCAACCAATGCAATCCACAATTAGACAAGTACTTTTGAATAGGACGAGGTGATTGACCACATTTTATTTCAACAAAATCGCCAAGAACACCATTTTTCCATGTAGATGGAACTCGATTTTCAAATGGTTCTAAATCAATAAACCATGATTTGAAAATTGCCATTGCTTGTTCTTCTAAATTATCGTTTATCTCAAATATTATAAAAATATAGAAAGGAAAATAACTATGACATTAGAAAATAAACTCGGCATCGCTGATTCGGTAGAATTAGCCAAAGCTGAAGAAAAAATCAGTAAAAAAAGAGCAATAGTACTGTTTGAAAGTGGGTATTTAAATAACCTTGAAGCTGGAACTTTTAAATCACTTGCTGAAATCCACAAATATTTATTTGATTCGATTTATGATTTTGCTGGACAAATAAGAACTATTAATATTGCAAAAGGTAATTTCCGTTTTGCTCCGCTTATGTATTTAGAAGCAGCACTTGAAAATATCGAAAAAATGCCTCAGTCAACATATGATGAAATCATAGAAAAATATGTAGAAATGAATGTTGCACACCCTTTTCGTGAGGGGAATGGCAGAAGCACAAGAATTTGGCTTGATTTGATTTTGAAAAAAGAATTAGGTCAAGTTGTTGATTGGAGTCTTGTAGATAAAGAAGACTATCTTTCTGCTATGGAACGTAGTCCTATTAAAGATATTGAAATCAAACACACATTAAAGCAAGCACTGACAGATAAAATCAATGACCGTGAGGTTTATATGAAAGGTATTGATCACAGCTATTATTACGAAGGCTATTCAACATTTAAGGCAAGTAATTTGTAATTAATGTACTTCTATCAGTGGCAGAGGTTAATATCAAAGAACAGCCGTTGCTTGTCGGTTCTCAATAAAAAAGGAGAAACTACAATGAAACAAAACTTAATAAATGATGTTATTCAAGAAATGTTATTGTACTTGAATAATTCTCGAACAGAAAAATTACAATCGGTAATGCAACACATACTTTTTTAGTATGAAGTATCTGAAAGTAAACTTATGATAGTAAAGAAGAACAAAACTATGTAAAACTATTTATTTCCGCAAAGAAAATAGAAGGTTGTTCTGAAAAGTCTCTAAAGTATTGGTATTATGTTAAGAAAAAGAGCCAGTTAAACTGAAATATTATTATTATTTAATTTAGATTTAATTGTTTGATTTGCATAATATTCTTTTTCATATGTGTCTGGACTTAAATAATCACAACGTTTATGTATTCTTATCGTGTTATAAAATGTTTCTATATATTCAAATATTAATCTCTTCGCTTGTTGATAATCCCATATCTTATATCTGTTTAGCCACTCCCTTTTTATTATTGCATGAAATGATTCTATACATGCATTATCCCATGGTGTTCCTTTTTTTGAATAACTTCTTTTCATTTTTTCTGTTAATTCTCTATATTCTTCACTTGTGAACTGTATTTCTCGATCACTTTTATACTGAATTTGGTATAACAGCGATATTATGCTACAACATAATGAGAAATCATTAATTATTGATGCAAAATATTACTCTAAAATAATGCAAGTACAATATGGTGTTCATACGATTCATTCCAATAATCTTTATCAAATTTATACATATGTAAAAAATTATGACAAGGATAAAAATGGTAATGCTGTTGGAATGTTGCTATATGCTAAAACTGATGAAATTGTATTACCACACAATACTTATCAAATGGACGGAAATGTAATATCAGTAGACACATTAGATTTGAAGCAATTTGTGAAAATGTAGCTTCTTATTTATGTCAGATTTTAGATGTATCATATGTTGGAATATTACAAGGTGCTAAATCTAATGCTTTAGTTAGTATCTGTAGATCGATGATTGATCATAATTAAGAATTTATTCCTGCATATCATGTATTAACTCAAAAAAATGATAAAATTACTAATACTGTTAATGATTATTATTTATATCTAAGCATTCTTGAAGAACAAAATGTTCCTAATGCTAAAGAATATTTGCAGAAAATGATTATTCTTGAATTTATCATGGCTAATGAGGATCGCCATCTTGGCAATTTTGGTGTAATTAGAGATGTTGAATCATTACAATGGGTTGCTATTTGCCCTATATTTGATACAGGAAGAAGTTTAAATAACAAGTACTGGTTAGATGAAATAGTAGATATGAGATTTTTTACTAACCATTTTGTTAATAGTGAAACAGTTAAACAGTTCATTGACTATCCAATTAATGATATGGGAATAAAGAAACTTTATCAAGTCCCTATTTATTTTAAGAAATTATTAAATAAATATATTGATGAACTTCCACTAAAAGAAGATGATATAGCTATACTAGTACAAGCATTCAAACAAAGAATTGCTTTACTTGAAAATATTAATAAGTAGAAACACTAATTATTTAAAAATGCTTTGAATAATTAGTATTTTTATATAATTTAGCTTATTTTATGAGTTGAATTATAATATTTCATTAATAAAAATAGTTTTTGTTTAGTATTAGTATGTTGTAAATTTAAAAATATTTATTGTAATTGCTGTTTTAGCTATACTTAAATTAAATGCATAAAGAATAATTATTGTAGACAATTAATGTTTTATAGTGGTAATATAAGATAATGATTTAGCAAGAAAGGAATCTGATAATGGAACCTAAACATAAAAGAAGAGTTAGATATAAAGGAACTCATCCTAAAAAATATAATGAAAAGTATAAAGAATTAAACCCTGAATTATATCCTGAAACGATTGAAAAAGTAATAAAAAAAGGAAGTACACCAGTAGGAATGCATTTATCGATCATGGTTGATGAAATTCTAGAATTTTTAAATATTCAAGAAGGACAAATAGGTTTAGATTGTACTTTAGGATATGGTGGACATACTTTAAAAATGCTTGAATGTTTAAATCATACAGGTCATATGTATGCTTTAGATATTGATCCAATTGAAAGTGTAAAAACTAAAGAAAGATTATTAAATAAAGGATATGGTGAAGATATTTTAACAATTAAAAATTGCAACTTTAAAGATATTGATCTTGTATCAAATGAAGCAGGATTATTTGATTTTGTTTTAGCTGATCTAGGAGTATCTTCAATGCAGATAGATAATCCAGAACGTGGCTTTTCTTATAAAAAAGAAGGTCCCTTAGATTTAAGGTTAAATCCTCAAAAAGGAATACCTGCCTCTATTAAATTACAAGAATTAAATAAAAATCAATTAGAACAGCTTTTTATTGAAAACTCTGATGAGCCATATGCAAAAGAAATAGCAAAAAACATTGATTCATATTTAAAATCAGGAGAACTAATTTCAACAACAACTCAGCTATATAAAATAATTGAAAAAAGTTTATCTTTTATCCCAATAAAGGAAAGGAAAGAAAGTGTCAAAAAATCAGCTGCTAGAGTTTTCCAGGCATTACGAATTGAAGTAAATAGTGAATTTGATGTTTTATATGAATTTATGGAAAAACTACCTGCTATTCTTAAACCTGGTGGAAGAGTAGCAATTCTAACATTTCATTCAGGAGAAGATCGCATTGTTAAAAAGGCTTTTAAAGAAATGAAAAATCTTGGTATTTATAGTGATGTAGCAAGAAATGTAATCAGACCAACTAAGAAAGAATGCCATACAAATAGCCGAGCTAAATCAACTAAAATGAGATGGGCAATTAAATCATAATATATATAGTTATTAAAATATTTTATCATTTAAAAATAAATTATTTTATTATGATAAGAAAAATATCAAGATATAATAAAAAATTTATATTCATGTCTCCTAATTAATTGTTTTTTTTACTTAACAATGGTAAAATAGACAAAAATAAAAGATGAGGAGTGATAAAATGATTAAGATTGGAATTGTAGGTTATGGTAATTTAGGACGCGGAGTTGAATGTGCAGTATTAAATAGCCAAGATATGGAATTAGTGGGGGTTTTTACAAGAAGAGATCCAGATACAGTAAAAACTCATAGTGATGTTCCAGTTTACAACATGGAAAAAGTTTATGAAATGAAAGATGCAATAGATGTTCTTGTTTTATGTGGGGGAAGTGCTAATGATTTACCTAAACAAACAGTAGAATTAGCAGAATATTTCAATGTGGTTGATAGTTTCGATACTCATGCAAAAATTCCTGAACATTTTTCAAATGTTGATCAAGCAAGTGAAAAAAGCAAACATATTAGTATTATTTCAGTTGGATGGGATCCAGGATTATTTTCATTAAATCGTTTATATGGACAAGCTATTTTACCACAAGGACAAGATTATACTTTTTGGGGAAAAGGTGTAAGTCAAGGTCATTCAGATGCAATCAGAAGAATTGCTGGGGTTAAGGATGCTAGACAGTATACAATTCCTGTTGAAGCAGCTTTACAAAGTGTTCGTAACGGTGATAATCCAATATTATCAACACGTCAAAAACATACTCGTGAATGTTTTGTTGTTGCTGATGAAGGTGCTGATTTAAAAAGAATCGAAGAAGAAATTAAAACTATGCCAAATTATTTTGCTGATTATGATACAACAGTTCATTTCATTAGTGAAGAAGAGTTATTACGTGACCATCAAGGAATTCCTCATGGCGGAGTGGTGTTAAGAAGTGGTATTACTGGTTTTAAACAAGAAAATAAACATGTAATTGAATATAAATTGACTTTAGATTCAAATCCTGAATTTACATCAAGCGTGCTAGTTGCATATGCTCGGGCAGCATATCGAATGCATCAAGAAGGACAACATGGTTGTAAAACAGTTTTTGATATTGCACCAGCTTATTTACATATTGAATCAGGGGAAGAATTACGTAAAAAATTATTATAAACCTGCATAAATTTGCAGGTTTATTTTTATAAAATTTATTTAATTAAAATTGTTCTGCAATGATTAGTTTGGAAATAATTGATTGTTAGAGAGCTGTACCTTTTTTAGGAATGATAAATTTATTAGTATCAATACCTTCTAATTCAAGCAATGCTATTTTTTTATCAATACCACCTGCATAGCCTGTTAAACTGCCATTACTTCCCAATAAGCGATGACAAGGAATAATAATAGAAATGGGATTATGTCCAACTGCTCCACCAACAGCTTGGGCTGACATATTCTCTATTCCTCTTTTTGTAGCTATCTTTTTAGCTATATCGCCATATGTTAATGTGGTAGCATATGGGATTTGTTGAAGTATTTGCCAAATTTCAATGCGAAAAGCAGTACCATCTAATTTTAGTCTTGGCATAAAATCAGGTTCTTTACCATTAAAATAAATGTTTAACCATAAAATTGTTTCTTTAAAAACAGGTAATAATTTATATTCATATTTAGAAGATAAAGTGCTTGCAAAGTACTTTTGTCCATTGAACCATAACCCAATTAGTGATGTTCCATCGCTTGCCATTGTAATATCGCCAATAGGTGATTTATATTCATAAATATAATGCATTTTCAGTACCTCCGATTTTTTATATATGTACTATTATAGCTTATTTATAATTATAGGTATATCTATTTATTTACTAGTTTGTATGGATTGGTTTTATAATAGTTTGTAAAAATATATTTATAAAAATATAGAAATGAGAGCTGC
>CANPIH010000062.1 GCA_947574085.1 uncultured Mycoplasmatota bacterium
AGCCAATATTCATCTAGCCTTTTTAATATTAATGATTCATCAAATTTATCAATTTACTTCTTATACTTTTTCCAATCATTTTCCTATCCTAATCATAAATAGATATCTTAAAAAAAATATAAATAAACTGCTACTAATACAATAAACTATTAACAGCAGTCGATAATGAATTCCTAACATTTTATTTTTTATTCCTGTCTTGTATAAATCATTAAGTCTATCTAAAATATAGTTCTTTTCATTCATAAAATTATTTACTTTTTTCTCTAAACATATTGACCCTAGTTGTACAAAACACTCTATTATTTCATTTTTAAGTGCTAAATCAAGAAATAACGGATATTCTTTTTTTATTATACTGCTGATAATTTGATAGCTTTTTAAAACATCAAGATTCTTTTCACTAAATTTTTGATGAATAACAGAATCATTTCTTTGATAATAATGATACTTGCATTCATCTATATAAATACTTGATTTAGCGTTTCTAAATACTTCAATATTAAACAGACGATCCTCTGCTATATTTAATTTTTTAAAATACTCAGTTATAATTTTCTTTTTATAAAGTTTATTCCATATTGCAGGAAAAAAGATATCTGCAGTTAAAACATTTTTTACTCCTTCAGCATTATTCAACAATAAATTTTCTTTTCCTTTTTTTATTAAAACCTGTTTATCTTTACTGTTTACATAATAACTGCATTGAGCAATATCTGCACTATATCTAATAATTCCATTCATCAAGGTTTCATACATGTCTCTATCAATCCAATCATCAGAATCAACAAATGCTATATAATTACCATTGGAAACTTTTATTCCATAATTTCTTGCATATGATACACCACGGTTTTCTATTGAAAAAACTTTTATTCTACTATCTTTATTCTTCCACTGCTTTGCTATAGTTAAAGAATTATCGGTTGAGCCATTATTTACTAAAATAATTTCTATATTTTTATATGTTTGATTAACTATACTTTCTAAACATTTATCTAAATATTTTTCTACATTGTATATAGGAACAATAATTGAAATCATCTTTAAATTATCCATATCAATCTCCTATTAATTAAAGATTATTTAATAAATCAATCCACTGTTTCTTTATAAAATCTAATTGAAATTTTTCTGTATCATTTAATGCATTATCAGAAAATTGTTTTCTTTTTAATTCACTATTTATCAAATATCTTATTTTCTCTGCCATCTCATTTAAATCAAAAGATTCAATTAAATACCCATTTACATCATTTAAAATAATTTCATTTGGACCAGCTTTGCATTTGAAACTAATACATGGCAATTTAAAAGTCTTTGCCTCTGTTAATACCAGACCAAAACCTTCAAATCTAGATGTCAATACAAAAATAGAAGCCTTATCATAAAAGCTGTCTATGTCCTCTACATTTCCCTTTAAGATAACTTTTCCATCTAATCCATATTTATGAATCTGTATTTCTAATTTTTTTCTATCTTCTCCCTCACCTAAAATAATCCATTTCCATTCATTATTATGTATTAGTACTTTTTTAGCTACTTCAACCAACATATCAAAACCTTTTTGATATGTTAGTCTCCCAGCACTTAATATAATTTTACTGTTTAAGTCGTAATCATTATTTTTTTTAGTTAAGATAAGTGGATTATAAATTGTATATATATTATGTTTTATCTTCAGATTTTGTTTAAAATAATTTTTATCTTCTTTTGTAAGGGTAACTATTGCATCCGAATATTTAGCTGCTAATTTTCTTCCATAATCTCTTAATTTAACACCTAAATTTTCATAAAAGTTAAAATGTTCCCAAGATACAATTTTAGTTTTATTAAATCTAGTAGCAGGAATTCCATAAATATCAAGGATTGTATCCACATCTATTAAGATATCGACACTGTTCTCTTTTAAAAACTTTCTAATTTTATATACAATTTTAAAAAACTCTTTTTTTCCGTTATAATCTGGTTGAGCAAATACTGTTGTTATCTTTATATTTGGTTCCAAATAAAAAAATAACTGATCATTTCTTTTGCAGATACTTAATATCAATATATTAAATTCATCTTTTCTTTTTGCTAGTTCGTTAGCGATAATTGACGTTACTCTTTCAGTGCCGCCACTTCTTGAAATATCTCCTTCTAAAAAACATATATTTTTCATTGTTTACTCCATAATTTTAGTTTTTTTGAAATAATTGCATCCTTGGCTATAATAAAAAGTAAAATAAAGTTTGGTAAAAATTTATCTCTGTGACGTAAAGCAGTTCCAGCATTAGATACTCCCCATGAATATATAAATGCTGATGATATCGCAAAAATCAGCAAACAAATGATGATATTTTTATTTTTTGATGTTAATTTTATTGCTTTAAATGAATAATAAATACTTATTGTATAAAAAAAAGCGCTAAATAAAAACGCTATAATATCATTTATACCTCTCCAATACCATGGCAGTGGTGAAGCTAAAAAGAAAAAAATCCTAAACGGACTATTAATAATCATTCCCAGCATTGTATCATCTGGTACAATGCTTATAGAATATCCTGAACCACCACTATTCATTGATGCTGCTTTATTTGAAATATCTGAGACTGAATTAACCCCACTAAGATATCCAAAATCATCACTTGAATTAGAATAATAAATAAAAAAACAAATTATAAATAAAATCAATATAAAAATATTTTTTAAAGTTACTTGAAATTCACGTTTTTTATTATTTGTTAAAATAAAAATTATGATAATTGCTACTGCATATGCAATTGTTCCAGTATGCAAATATACAGCCCCATAACAAACAACAAGTGATAGAACTAAATTTAGTTTATTACCACTTTTCCACCACTTTAAAAACTGCCAGATACTAACTGCTAAAAACAATGTAATAAAACTTTCTCTTAATAATATAGCAGACATAATAAGATAATTTGGTAAAAAACAAATTAAATAAGCACCAATACTTTTGTATTTCAGATGAATATCTAACATATCTAGTATTTTTTTTAATATGTATATTGTTAAGATTGCAGCTAAAATATTTATATACTGCCCCCATAATGTATTTGGATAAAACAGTTTATATATATATCCTAGTATTCTTCCATATCCATCGACTGATTTTCCTGATAAAAATGCTCTTGCAGCATGATCAAATGTTCCTGTATCTAACCCACTATTAGGAAAAATGAAGATATTTCGACAGTATTTATCCCAAAACATAAAAATAACTCGCAAAATATAAGAAATCATTACTAAAAATTCAAAATTTGATTTTTTTCCATCATTATAATATTTTTGACTTTTTGAAAGTAGGAATATTATGGCACAACTGTTTATTAAAATACAGGTTATAGCAGTACTGTCATTTTTCATGGGGGCAGGCAAAAATTCAGTTATTATCATTTCTAATATAAATATACATATAAAAAAAAGCATTTATTTTATCTCCGATGGATGATTTATACTTTTTAGATAAAAATTAGTGAGCCATTGTGCATTTTCTTTAATATCAAATTTATTTTTTACTATTAAATCTAAAGTTTTTTTTCTTTTAGCACAGTCTTTAAATTCAACTAATTCTTCTGCCCACTGAATTGCTGATTTATCCAAAGATACTTTTCTTACCATATCAGTTATAACGCATTGATTAGTAATATTATCAGAAATAATACAAGGTAATCCAGCTGCCTGTGCTTCAATTAATGTAACAGGCAATCCTTCATATAAAGAGGGAAATAAAAAAACATCAAAGACCTGCATCAATTGATGGATATCACTGCGTACACCTAAAAACTTTACCTTTTCTTCTAATTTTAACGATTTTACTTTATTACGAATCCTATCTTCTTCTTCACCCATGCCTACCAATATTAATCTTGCTGATTTATCCAGTTTTTGAATTTCATTAAATATATTTATTAAAAACACATGATTTTTTTGTTTAGTAAATCTCCCTATGTGTCCAATGATAAATTTATTTTCAAGATTCATATCTTTTTTTAATTTTTTTGATAGTTCAAAATCATATATAAACTTTTTTGCATCTACAGCATTATTCAACATGATTACATTTAGTGAATTTTCTTTTCCAAAAAGCCACTCTCCTGCTTCTTTGCCACATGTAAACATATGAGTAACATAGGGCATCATCGCATATTTAAAATAATTTCTTACTATCATTTTTAAATCAAAACCATGGGGAGCATTATGAGCGTGACAAATTCTAACTGGAATATTCTGCTGTTTTGCTTCTTTAAATGCAAAATAACCTAATTCTGACATATGTGAATGAATTATTTTATATTCTGGATGCTCTTTAAAGAATTCTTTGATCTTCTTTTTATATAAAGAAAAATTTTTAGGATAGATAGGTGGCATTCGATATATTCTTCCGCCAAGTTCTAGTATTTCTTTTTCATATGCACCCTCTTCTTCTCTATGAACTAAAAAATCAAACTGAATCTTATTTCTATCTATGTTGCGATAATAATTCATGACCATAGTTTCTGCTCCACCACGATTCATTATTGTAAATAAATTTAATACTCTAATAGGCTCGTTCATATTATACCTCTCAATTTGTTCATTATAATCAGCATCATATAAACAGGAAATATCCGATTTCTTTTTATAAAATAAAAAAATATTTTCCAGTGAATTGGAAAATATTGTAAGTCCATATTTTTTACAGCTTTACTAACTTTAGAATTTTTTAAAATTTTCTTTAACTCATAACAATTATCTCTAGTATTTTTATTACTATATGTAACATTTAGTCCTAAATCAATCATATTCAAAGCAATTCTATTTGATAATGCCTCATTAAAAATTAATCCTAGATCATTATCTTCAATCTGCTCATTCATTAATTCATATAAGTTATCCCATTTAATATATAGATCTTCTTGATAACGCGAAGTAACTGAAGTATTAATCTTTCGGTAATGATAAAAACAGCTATTTATAAAATAAGAAGATTTTACATTTTTAAATACTTCCATATTAAATAATGCATCCTCACACGTTCCTATTTTTTTTGTATCTATAAATCTAATATTATTCTTTAATATCAATTCACTTTTATACAATTTTCCCCAGACTGTAACTAGTGCATCAGCATTTTCAGGTTGTGATAATTCCTCTTTGTATAATCCAAACAATCTCCTATATATTTTTTCCTTAGTATCCTTTTTATCAAAATAGATATCATTATCAAATATACTTTTTGGCAGTGATTTATTTTCATATTCTCTAATATATGACCACATAACTATATCTACTGAATATTTTAGCATTACATTAAAAGCATTTTGACAAGTTTCTAAATCAATCCAGTCATCACTATCTACAAACATTAAATATTTACCAGTTGCTTTCTTTAAACCTGTATTTCTCGCATCTGATAATCCACTATTTTTCTGATTAATAACTATAATACGATTATCCATCTGCTCATATTCCCTTAAAATATTTAAACTGTTATCAGTTGAACCATCATTGATACAAATAATCTCAATATCTTTATATGTTTGATTTATTAGTGAATCTAAGCACTTACCTAAATAATTTTCTACATTATAAACTGGTACTATAATACTAATCATAATTTTCACCATTCCCTAAATAAATTTTTTCCATCAAAAAATTTATTTTATTAATATCAAATTTTTTGATCTTTATTAAATTATATAAACTATAATCACTACATTTTTTTTCATTGCCCAATAACACTTCTATACAGTTTAAACATTCACCAATATCATTTGGATTAAAAAACAGTCCACCTTTATTTTCATCTATTAAATCTATATTCCCTCTTATTCTTGAACAAATCACAGGCAGGCCGATAGCCATAGCTTCCATCAAGGCAACAGATAGTCCTTCTCGATATGATGGAAAACAAAATATATCAGCTAGTTTTAAAATCTCTTTTATATCATTTCTATATCCAGCAAAAATAACTTTATTTTGAAGATTTAGCTGTTTGACTAAATCTTTCAAATATTCTTCTTTATCACCTTTTCCACACAAAATATATTTATATTTTGTATCTGTTTTTAATAATGCTAAAGCTCGTATAATTATTTCATGATTTTTATTACTATTTAATTCTCCTACTGATACAAGAATCTTTTCATTAGTAATACTAAATTCAGTCTTTTTCTTTTCTATATCAATATATATATTTTGAATTTCTTCAATATGTATTCCAATTCCTGGAATATATTCGACTTCTTTAACACAAAATTTTTCTTTAGCTCTTTTATAATCTTCTTTATTAATTGTAATTATACAATCTGTCAATTTAGAACACAGTTTCTCAACTGGATAAAAAATTATCCAATTTTTCAAAGGCGCACCATCGTAAAAATGAAAACCATGAGCAGTATATATTACCCTCGTTCCTTGTTGATGAGATTTCTTAAAAGCCAATCTTGCCACAACACCACCAATAGGTGAATGACAATGCATTAAATCATACTGTTTATCAAAAGACAGTTTTTTTAATAAACAATAGGATTTAATCATATTCTTAATATCAAACATACTTCTAGGAATTGGTACATGATAACGCTTTATCTTTAAATTATCTAAATCCGTCATTAACTTTTTAACCTGTTCATTTGATGTAGAACTACCATGTTCAAAATTACATACAACACTAACTTCATATCCCAATTTCTGCAAAAGATTTATATTATCTCGATTAAACTGGTCAATCATAGAAGCAACAGATGCTATTATAACTGCCTTTTTCATTTAATCACCCCCAGTTCTTTCAATTGATTCCTTCAAATCATAACGACAGTACTCTTCATCATAATTTATCATATACTGTACTTCCAAATGCCTTATACAAAATCTACTTATCTTTGCAAATATTTTTAATATTCAAA
>CANPIH010000063.1 GCA_947574085.1 uncultured Mycoplasmatota bacterium
TTCCTCTACCACCAGTAGAAGAACAAAAAAGAATAGTAGAAAAACTAGAGGAATGTTTCGAGTTAATAGATCAAAAAGAAAGAAATGATCAAGAACAAAGAAAACTAAAGCAACTACTAAAAGAAACCTTATTAGAAAAAGCAATCCATGGAGAACTTATTCCAAATGATAAAAACCTAAAACCAGTAGATGTAGAAAGTATTCTTGAGGATGTACCTTACCCAATACCAGAGAATTGGAGATGGGTTTTATTAAAAAATGTTGGAGAATGGAAATCAGGAAGTACTCCATCTAAAGAAAACCAATCGTATTATGAAAATGGATCAATTCCTTGGGCTTTGACAGGAGATTTAAATGATGGTCATTTAACAAGTGTCAAACACTTTATAACTGAAAAAGCAGTAAAAGAATGCAACATGAAAATCAATAAAGAGAACTCTGTAATGATAGCAATGTATGGAGCTACAATAGGAAAAGTAGCTATAAATGATTTACCAATAACAACCAATCAAGCGTGTTGTGTATGTGAATGTCATCCAGAAATAATAAATTATGAGTATTTAAGATATACATTAATATCTCAAAGAAAAAAGTTCATAGAGAAAGCAGAAGGATCAGGACAATTAAATATTAACAAACGAAAAATTATTGAGTATATTATTCCTCTACCACCAGTAGAAGAACAAAAAAGAGTAGTAGAGAAACTAGAAGAATGTTTCGAATTAATTGAGAAATTGTAAAAAAGATTTCTGTATAGCAAAAATGAATCTATTGAAAAAGATTCTTTTTTTTGTTATAATGAGTCTGCTACAAAAACTTTGAAAAAAAATTTATTTTATAAGAAAGAGGTTTAATTTATGAGCAAAATTAAAATTTTTAGTTTGGGCGGACTAGATGAAAATGGAAAAAATACGTATATAATGGAAATAGACAAAAATATTTTTGTATTTGATTGTGGACTTAAATACGCAAGCGGAAATATGTTAGGAATTGATTACATCATTCCTGATTTTGATTATTTGATTAAAAATCGTAAAAGAATAAAAGGAGTTTTTTTAACCCATGGTCATTATGAAAATATGGGAGGTGCTAGTGATTTAGTAAAAAATATTCCAGAGGTAAAACTATTTGCCACTAAATTTACAAAGTATGTATTATTAGAGTCAGGGGTACCCGAAAAAAATATTGTAGAAATTACACCTCATAAAAAATTGAATTTTGGTGGAGTAAGCCTATTTCCTATAACCGTTTCTCATAGTTGTCCAGATTCGGTTATGTATGTTGTAAATTCAAAAGATGGTGCTATTTGTTACACAGGTGATTTTATTATTGATTCTAAAATGACTGGATCCTATGATATGGATTTAGGGCGAATTGCTTATGTTGGAAAGCAAGGAGTTTTATGTTTATTATCAGAATCCTCTTTTTCAGAAAGAAGTGGTCATACTTCTCCTTCTCATCGTTTAGAAGATTTTTTTAAAGATATAGTAAATAAATATGAGAAAAGATTGTTGTTTTTAGTTTTACCGACTCATTTGTATACAATTCAAGATATTTTTAATAGTGCTTTTAACAAACATAGAAAAGTTATTTTGATGGGTAAAAAATTACAAAACGTTGTTTCTTTTGCTAAAAAAGAGGGGTATTTAACTTTTCCAGAAGATTTATTAGGTGATTTATCAAATATAGAGGAAGAAGATGCAATTTTACTTTTATGTGAAGATAAAGAAAATCCATATGCATCTATTAGTAAAGTTATGAATGGGTACGATCGTTATATTCATTTAAAACCTACTGATACAGTTATTTTTGCGGAGCCTAGATACGATAGTAATGAAAAGTTGCTTGTTAAAATAGAAAATGAACTTAGCATGTTTGGATGTCGTATTATTGGCATACCAAATAATAAAAGTATTTTGCATCATGCTTCTAGTGAAGATTTAATGTTGATGTTAAAACTTACCAATCCAAAATATTACATGCCTGTTAAAGGAGAATATCGTTATCTAGTTTTAAACGCTGATTTAGCAAGTTCATTGGGAATGCAAAAAGAAAACATTATTTTAAAACAAAATGGAGAAGTTGTTTCTTTTGAAAACGGAATTCTGCAAGAAAGTACAGATCGAATAAAAGTGAATGATATTTTAATTGATGGCAAATCTAGTGATGATGTAGGAGAACTTGTTATCAAGGATCGAGAAATGTTAAGTGAAAATGGAATCGTTTTAATTAGTGCAACATTAAGTAAAAAAACAAAAGCATTGTTAGTTGGACCAGAAGTGACAACTAGAGGATTTATTTATGTAAAAGATTCTAAAGAAATTATCTACGAGATTAAACGAATAGCAGAGGAAGTTATTACTCGAAATATAATAGATAATCTTGTTGATTTTAATAAAATTAAAACAGAAATTCGTACTGAATTAAGTAAATATTTGTATGATGAAACAGAGTGCAAACCTATGATTATTGCGGTTGTTCAAGAAGTATAAAAGAAAAAAAGTTATCCATACTAGAAATGGGTGATTTTTGTGAAAGACAATAAAAATATAGAGTTTTTAAACTCAATATATCAAATAACAGAAATGGGAATTGTTGGAATTAATGATGTAATAGACAGAGTATCTAAATCAGAGTTTCGTAGTCTCTTAGAAAAACAAAGAGATGAATATGATAATATTCTAAATCAAAGTGAAATTATTTTTACTTCTTATGGAGCAAAAGAAAAAGAATTGGGAAAAATGGTAAAAATGAATAGCAAAATGATGGCAGAAATGAAATTAATGAAAAATAATGAAGACAGCGTGATTGCAAAAATGATGGTGGAAGGAACTACAAAAGGAATAGTTAAATTAGAAACTGCTATGAATACGTATAATGAAGAAGATGATGAAGCTTATCGTTTAGCGGAAAAATTGATAACCGTTTTGAAAAATAATATTGAAGAAATAAAACCATTTCTATAAAAAAAGAAAAAAATAATATTTCTAATTCTAATGAATAAAATGAATTAGAAATATTTTTTTGTTTTCTAAAGTAATATTCTTGATTCTAAACAGTTATCTAGTTTATAATTAAAAAGAAAGGACATACAAAATGAAAAAAAGGATACCTAATATTTTAACAATGTCAAGACTTTTGGTAACACCACTAATTATTTATCTGGGGATAAATAGTCAATTTTTAGCTTTGTTTTTTTTGGCTATTTTTATTGCTTTTACTGACTTTTTGGACGGAAAATTGGCAAGACGTTGGAATGTAACCAGCATTCTAGGTGCTAAATTAGATGCAATTGGGGATAAGTGCTTAGCTTTTGCTTTACTTGCCATTTTAATTTTTGACAATCATTATTTTTTTTATGTGTTGGTTCTAGAAGGAATCATCTCATTATTTAATATTTATGTTTTTTATAAAAGTAAAATAGTTTGTTCTTTATTAATAGGAAAAATAAAAACATGGGTTATTTTTATAACTATTCTTTTAGGATATATAAATATTTTGTTGCCAAATGTAAATATTCCTGTAAATTTATTTGTAATTTTAACTGCACTGTTCCAAATTGCAAGTTTATTACAATATATAAATTCTTATGTAGTAAGTAAAAATCAAAAAAAAAACATCCGATTGGAAAATAAAGAATATTACAATTTAGTAAAACCTATATTAGAAAATGCTGAATTTTTAAAAAGAAAAAATTTTCCTCATCATTATAAGGAAAGTGTTTATGATCATGTACTACGAGTTTCTTACGATTGTTACAAAATAGGAAAAAAATTAAAATTAGATTATAAATCTTTGGCGATAGCAGGGTTATTACATGATTTTTATGAAAAGCCATGGCAAACAGATTTTGAACATAAACCACTTTTGCAAAGACATGGATTTACTCATGCGGAAAATGCAAGATCGAATGCTTTAAAATATTTTCCAGAATTTATGAATGAAAAAAGAGAAAGTATGATTAAAACGCATATGTTTCCTTTAAATAAAAGTTTACCTAAATACAAAGAAAGTTGGATATTAACGATAGTAGATAAAGCAGATTCTATAGATTTTTTATTCCATCCTTTAATGCTTTCTAAAGTTGTTCGAAAAAAAGAATTGCATAAAAAAAGTAATTCCTTTACGAATATTTGACGTTTTTTATTAATTGTGCTATACTTGAAACAATACAAAAGGGGTTTTGTTATATGAATTTAGTAGAATTAATGAAAAAAGAAATTTCTGAATTGAATTTAATAGATAAAAAAGATATTCAAAATCATTTGTATCAAAGAATGGGAGAAATTTTTGAATACGATCCTTATTGGAAATTTTCTTCAGTTTTAGAACAATATAAAATTGGAACAGAAGAAGTAGATATTTATAATATAAAAAATTTTTATAAAGTTTGTTTTGTGTGGGCTAAGATAGCTATTTCATTATTTAAAGAATTTGATATAGAAGCTAGAGAAGAGGGACCTGCTGGGCATTCTTATGTTGTAACTACTATAGATAATAAAGATTATCAATTCGATTTAATGAAAGAATATGATGATATCATGCGTATAAAATTTGGATTAAAAATACATTATCATTACAATTCTCCAAGCAATAATGATAATAGAAAATATAAAAATACCAATAAAAGATTATGCTTAATAAAACAGAAACTACAAATGTCACTAAGTGAAGTAGATAAAGAAGAATCTATTTACCATATTTTTAAAACCATTCAACAAATTCTTGCATTTTTTGAACCAGACAATGTTGATATTGTAAGTGGCGTTTCCTTTATAAATTATTTGCTTAAATATTTTATAGGAAATAACTATATGCCTTGTAATACTCGATTTTATAATAAAGATAATAAAAAACTTGTTGAAATTTATTCTTTTATTGTAAAAGGAAAAATGTATTATTATATATATGAAAAAATTAATAATAAATACATTTTATCAGAAGGCAATGAAGAGAAGGTAAGGGAAATTATCAATACTTTTATTCCAGATAAAGCAGGAAACTTGTATTTACTGAAAGAACAATTTAATTATTTAAAAAATAAAACTTCAGAAAATGAGAAACAGCCAAAGTATTTAAAATATAAAAATATGGAACAAAAAATTAAAACCATTAAAAGCGAATTGCGATTATTAACTTATCAGTTGAGTTTAGATGAATATATTTATCAAGTCTTGAAAACAATTGAAAACATGCTCCCTTTTTTTGAACTAGATAGAGAGAATATTGAAGATGGAGCAGAATGTATACAATATTTATTTGAAATATTTATTGGTATAAAAAATATTCCAGATTGTATTCGCTTTTTTGATACAAAAAGTATGGCTTTTGCGGAAGTTTTGTCTATCCCCGTAAATGGAAAATTCTATACTTTCTTTTATAAAAAAATAAAAGGACAGTATAAGTTTTTAGAATCCACTATAGATACACCTAATTTAGATTTTAATAATTATATAACTGAAAAAAGTAGAAAGAAAGTTTTAAGTTAGCAATAGATTCAAGTGTCAAAAATAGACACTTTTTTTTGCAAATATTTGTGCTTCTTGTTATAATTAAAATGGTGAAAAATATGGCAAAGAAGAAAAAATCTAAAGAGGAAAGTGCTAATAAATTTGAATATAGTGTAGAATTAACTGGCTTGATTTTAATTTTGATTGGTTTGATAGGATTTGGTTTTGGCCCTGTTGGTGCTATATTAAAAGAATTTGCCATGTTTTTATTGGGAGAATGGTGGTTTTGCGTTTTAATTTTGGTTTTAGTTTTAGGTGTACATATGTTAATAAAGAGAAAATTGCCTAATTTTTTTTCTTCAAAATTAATTGGAATCTATATTATTATTGGGGTTATTTTAATATTATCCCATATGTCATTTGTAAAAAATTGTGAAAAACCTATAAATATATTTCAAGAAACAATGAATAATTATATGGATCGAATGGATTCAATCAATAAAGCAAATATTTTAACTTCTTCTGGTCAAACCTCAATTGTAATAGGAGGAGGGATTATAGGAGCAACTACTTCTTTTTGCGTATCAGCATTATTTGGTTTAACAGGTACATATATTGTTCTTACCATTTTATTGTTGTTTGGTTTAATTATGGTTTTTAATTTAAATATTAGCAATTTCTTTGGAAAAATATTTAAAAAACGTGAGAAAAGACCAAAAGAAAAGAAAAAAGAAGAAAATGAAGTTCCTATTACTGGAAACGATGAAGATAAAATTATTATTACAAGTGTTGAGGAACTAAAGCAAACTCATTCTCCTGTTGCTGAACAAGAAGAACCAAAGTTAGCAGAAATAAGTGAAAATATGAATATGAGTCCAGTTATAAATAGTAGTTATAAACTTCCGCCACTTAGTTTACTCGATGAACCTAATCGAAATAAAAAAGTAAATTCCACGGAAGATATTCGAAAAAATAAAGAATGTTTGGAAAGAGTGTTAAGAGATTTTCAAATTAATGGGCGTGTTGTTGAAATTCACGTTGGTCCAGCGGTTACTCAATACGAAGTAGTGGTACCAACAGGAACAAAATTAAGTCGTGTTAGTTCTATTAATAAAGAAATGGCTCTTGCTTTAGCTGCTAAAGACGTTCGTATTGAAGCACCTATTCCTGGAAAAAGTACGATTGGTGTAGAAAT
>CANPIH010000064.1 GCA_947574085.1 uncultured Mycoplasmatota bacterium
CAAAAAATGCAAAGAGATATGCAAAAGAAGAAAGAAGAAATTGATAATACTTTATTTACAGGAACTTCTGAAATGGTGGAAGTAGTATATAATGGAAAAAAAGAAATGGTTTCTATTAAAATTAAAAGTGAATTAGATAAAGACGATATAGAAATGTTAGAGGATATGATTGTTATTGCTTCAAAAAATGCAACCACACAAATTGATAAAGAAATTGAAGAAAAAATGGGATCTTTGAGTTCAGGTTTAGGTGGACTATTCTAAAATGATTTATCCTAAAAAATTGGAAAATATTATAGAATCTTATAAAAAATTGCCAGGAATTGGAGAAAAAAGTGCAGAAAGAATGGCATTAGCTACTTTAGAGTTAACCACAGAACAAATTGAAGATTTTAGTAAAAGTTTATTAGAAGCCAAAAATACATTAAAGCCATGTAAATTATGTGGACATATCACCGATAAAGAAATTTGTGATATTTGTAGTGACGATAATAGAGATGGAAATATTATATGTGTATTAGAAGATTATAAAAGTGTTTTTACTTTTGAAAAAACTGGTAATTTTAAAGGTGTTTATCATGTTTTAGGTGGTTTGATTTCACCGTCTGAAGGTATAGGATATGAAGATATTAGTTTATCAAGCCTAGTAAACAGAGTAGAAAAATTAAATCATCCAGAGTTAATTCTCGCTTTAAAATCAAATATTGAAGGAGAAACTACGACACTTTTTATAAAAAAAATCTTAGAAGAAAAGGATGTTGTAATTTCAAGGCTTTCTTATGGAATTCCTATTGGTGCAGATATTGATTATATGGACACAGTTACCTTAGACAAAGCATTAGATGATCGCAAACAAATTTCAGAATAATAATTTTATATTTGATCCATATACTTTATAAAAGGTGATGAATATATGATCAAAAAAATTATTTCTTTAGTTAAAAAGTTTATCTTTGCTTTTTTATTGTTATATGGTTTAAATCTGTGTATTAATTCTTTAAATGTAATTATTCCTATTAATGTTTTTACTTTAGGGACTGTTACATTTTTGGGAGTTCCAGGACTTGTATCGTTAGTTGCAATGTTTTTTATGACAAAATAAGTAGGTGATATTTTGATTCAAAATAGTAGTATTCGTTCTTTAATAAAAAAATATAGTGAGAATAAATTATCTCATGTCTTTTTAATTGAAACTAATGATAAACAAAAAGTTTTAGAAGATGTACTTGAATTTGTTAAAGAAATTAACTGTACAGAAAATAATTTTAATTCTGAATGTACAAGATGTAATCTATGTCATTTAACTGATACCTTAGCTTTGCCTTCTTTAAAAATTATTTATCCTGATGGACAAGCTATTAAAAAAAATCAAATGGAAGAATTAAAAAATTATTTTTTGAGTATACCTTATTTAACAAAGTATAATATTTATATTCTAAATGATGCAGAAAAGTTGAATGCTTCTTCTGCAAATACCATGTTAAAATTTATTGAAGAACCAGAAAAAAATATTTTGGGTTTTTTAATAACGAATAATAAAGAAAATATAATTCATACAATTAAAAGTCGTTGTGAAGTTATTAAAGCTTATTACGAAAATAATAACAATTTATTGAATCATCAAAATATTTGGGACTTAACTATAAAATATTTATATAATCTAGAAGTAGAAAAAGAGTTAAGTATCGTTTATAATAAGATTATTCTTGATGAGCAGTTAGAAAAAGAAGATTTACAACAATTGTTTCAATATATCCTGAACGTATATTTAGATTGTTTAAATCAAAAAGAAATTCCAGAAAAGCTAAAAAGTTTAAATCATTATTCTCATCAAGAACTATTAAAAAGAATAAATTTAGTCAATGAAACGATTGAACGGTTAAATTACAATATAAATATCAATTTACTATTGGATTATTTTGTATTAAGTTTGGAGGATTAAAATGAATATTTATGGAGTAAAATTTAGTGATAAAGGAAAAATATATTATTTTAATGCTCATGATTTAAAGATTAATAATAATGTTTGTGTCATTGTAGAAACGGAAAAAGGGCAACAATATGGTAAAGTGATTGAAAAAATAAAAGACGATGAAATTATAAATAAAGGGAATTTTAAAGACATTATAAGATTAACTACAAAAGAAGATTATAAAAAACATTTAAATAATTTAAAAGAAGGAGAGCAAGCGTTAAAAAAAGCCCAAGTATTAGCTGACGAACTTCATTTAGGAATGCATTTTTTATCTTCTGTTTTTACGTTTGATAAAAAACAATTGTTGTTAAATTTTACTGCAGAAGAAAGAATAGATTTTAGAGAGTTGACTCGTAAACTTGCAAGTATTTATCGTACAAGAATTGAATTACGTCAAATTGGAGCAAGAGATAAAGCTTGTAATGTAGGTGGAATTGGTCCATGTGGCAGAGAATTGTGTTGTTCTTCTTTTCTAAATTCTTTAGAATCGGTTTCAATGAATATGGCTAAGAATCAAAATTTAGCTTTAAATCCTTCTAAAATCAATGGTTGTTGTGGTAGGCTTCTTTGTTGTCTTGCTTATGAAGATGAAAATTATCAAGAATCTCAAAAAGGTTTACCTAGTGTTGGGGATGTTATTACAATGGAAAATATAAAAGGTAAAGTTATTTCAGTTGATATTTTAAATCGAAAGATAAAATTAGATTGTGGAAATGAAATTAAAGAAGTGAATTTGAACAATGAAAGTCATTAATGATTTATACGATTATGAATATTTTAAAATAATTCAAGATAACGAAGTCTTTAAATTTTCATTGGATTCTATATTATTAGCAGAGTTTGTAGAACCTTTACGAGTTAAGGATAAAGTTTTAGATTTTTGTACAGGTAATGGAGTTATTCCTTTACTTTTGTCTTACTATTATTCCAACAAAATAGTAGGATTTGAAATACAAAAATATATTTCTAGTTTAGCTAAAGAAAATATTAGATTAAATCAAAAGGAAGATCAGATTTTTATTATTAATGATGATGTGGGAAATATTAAAAATTATTTCCCGGGAAATAATTTTGATGTAATTGTTTCAAATCCTCCATATTTTAAATATTTCAAATCTTCTTTAGTAAATGAAAATGATCAAAAGGCTATAGCTCGTCATGAAATTTATTTAAATATGGAAAAACTTTTTCAAATGGTTCAATATAGCTTAAAAGATAATGGCATTTTTTATTTGGTTCATTTGCCAGAAAGATTAGAGGAAATATTGTATTTATGTGAAAAATATAAAATTAGAGCCAAAAAAATACAATTTGTTTATACAAAAAGTGATAATAATGCTAGTATAGTTTTGATTAAATGTGTAAAAAATGGAAAAAATGATCTTAAAATTTGTTCTCCTTTATTTATTCAAAATTATAAAAGTTATAAAAAAATATTTAGAAGGTCGAAAATATGAAATTGATTGTTGGTTTAGGAAATATGGGAAAAGAGTATGAGAATACTCGTCATAATGTGGGATTTATGATTATAGATCACTGTGTGCAAAATAGTTTATGGCAAAAAAAATTTAATGGGGAATATCAAATTGTCCAATATAAGTCAGAAAAAGTCTTATTTTTAAAACCTTTAACCTACATGAATAATTCTGGAATTTCAGTTATTCAAGCATGTAAATATTATGATATTTCTATAAATGATATTTTAGTAATTCAAGATGATATGGATATTGATTTTGGAAAACATAAACTAAAAATTAATAGTTCTGCTGGAGGACATAATGGAATTAAATCCATTATTCATGCATTAAATACGGATTCTTTTGCAAGACTAAAAATAGGTATTTCTCATAGTAAACGTGAAGATACTATTAATTATGTTTTAGGAAAGTTTTCAAAAGAAGAACTTAAAATTTTAAATGATAATTATAAATTATATGCTGAAATTGTTGAATCTTTTATTCAAAACGGATTAGAAAAAACGATGAATAAATTTAATTCTTAGGAGGCAACATGAAACAGATATTTGAGAAATTTCCATTGGATTATAATATACAAATTACTGGATTAACAAAAGAATTAAATGTGTTATATTTACTTCATCTTTTTAAAACAAAAGAAGAAAATATATTAGTTGTCACCAATTCTTTATATGAATGTAATGGACTGTATTCTTTATTAAGCACTTACACAAATGATGTGCTTCTTTTTCCTATGGACGATTTCTTATCAAGCGTTGCTTTAGCCATATCACCCGATTTAAAAATTAAACGTTTAGAAACTTTAAAGATAATTCAAAAAAAAGCACACATAGTCGTTACAAATTTAACAGGATATTTAAAATTTTTGCCTTCATTGAAAAATGGAGAGCAAGAAGTAACATTGAAAGTAAGCGATGAAATAAATAGAGATACGATTGTAAAACAGTTAGAAAGCTTTGGTTACACTAGAGATTCCTTAGTTACTGCTACTGGTACATATGCTGTAAGAGGTTTTATTTTGGATATATTTTCTACTTTTCTGGATCATCCAATACGAATTGAGTTTTTTGGAGATTTTATTGAATCTATTCGTTATTTTGATGAAAATACCCAGCTTTCTTTAGAAGAAATAAAAGAAATAACTATAAGTCCATATGATGAAATTTTAAATAATGAAAATAATTCTCTTATTGAATATTTGAAAAAACCCATTGTTGTTTATTATGATTATAATCAAATTGAAATAGCTTATAAAAAATTATTAGAAGATATTTTGGAATATAAAAAAAGTAATAGAATTGATTCAAGTGTAGAATATATGTATAAAATAGAAGATTTTTTTATAGATAGAGAGATTTATATAGATACAATTGAAAATATAAAGAATAAAAATAGAAAAACTTTTTCTTATAATTCAATAGAAATAGAAAATTTTAGATCTAATTTTGAATTTTTAAAAGAAAAAGTAATTGGGTGGATAAATCGAAAAAACACAGTTGTATTTTGTTTGTCAAAAGAAAATCAAGTTAAAGAAATTAAAAAGCTTTTTGATATGAAACCCATTTTAGTTACGGATCAATTAGTAGAAAATCAAATCAATATTGTTTTTAAAAAGATAAATCAAGGATTTATAATAGAAGATTTAGTAGTTTTATCAGAGTTTGATATTGAGAATACTACTCAAACTGCTATTAAATATAAAAATACTTTAAAAATAGGAAAAAAAGTAAATTCTTTAAATAATTTGGAATTAGGAGATTATGTGGTTCATCGAAGTCATGGAATTGGTATATACAATGGAGTAGTTACTTTAAATCAGATGGGAATGCAAAAAGATTTTATTCAAATTAATTATTTAGGTAATGATAAAGTGTATATTCCAGTGGAAAAAATAACAAGTATTTTTAAATATACAGACAAAGATGGAACGAAACCAAAAATTAATAAGTTAAATAGTACATCATGGGAATTAAAAAAACGAGCTTGTCAAAAGAAAATTAAGGATATTTCTGAAGAATTGATGCGTCTATATGCTTTACGAAAAAATACACATGGAATATCTTATAACGACTATCCAATGGAAGATTTATTTGCTTTGGAATTTCCCTATGAAGAAACAAGAGATCAAATAAAAGCAATAGAAGATATTCAAAATGATTTGCGTAGCCCTATTCCAATGGATCGACTTCTTTGTGGAGATGTTGGATTTGGTAAAACAGAAGTTGCTTTTCGTGCAATGTTTAAAACTATTTTAAATACTAAACAGGTTTTGTATTTATGTCCAACTACTATTTTGTCAAAACAACAATATACTACAGCTTTAAAACGTTTTTCATCTTTTCCAATTGAAATAGCTTTATTAAATCGTTTTACTTCAGTTAAAGAAACAAAACGTATTTTAGAAGATTTAAAAAATGGCAAAGTTGATATTTTATTTGGAACGCATCGACTTTTAAGTAAAGATGTAATATGTAAAAATTTAGGGTTACTTATTGTGGATGAAGAGCAACGTTTTGGAGTAACACATAAAGAAAAAATTAAATCCTTTAAAAACGACATAAATGTTTTAACTTTATCTGCAACTCCCATTCCAAGAACAATGAAAATGGCTATGAGTGGTTTAAGAGATTTATCTATCATTGATACAGCACCAGTAAATCGTTATCCTGTTCAAACTTATGTTTTATCTGAAAATGACTTACTTGTGAAAGATGCTATTTATAAAGAATTAACTCGAAAAGGACAAATTTTTATTTTATATAATAAAGTTTCTTCAATTAATGAATTTTGTAATAAATTAAGAAATCTAGTTCCAGAAGCTAGAATAGAGTTTGCTCATGGGCAAATGACTAAAAAAGAATTGGATGCTATAATGGAATCGTTTGTTAATTACGAGTTTGATATCTTGGTTTGTACAACAATCATTGAAACAGGTATTGATATACCAAATGCAAATACCCTTATTATTTATGATGCTGATCATTTTGGTCTATCTCAGCTTTATCAAATACGCGGTCGAGTTGGTAGAAGTGATAAAATTGCTTATGCTTATCTTTTGTACAATAACCATAAGTTGCTAAATGACATTGCAGTGAAACGTCTACAAGCCATTAAAGATTTTACGGAACTTGGTAGTGGTTATCGTATAGCAATGCGAGATTTATCTCT
>CANPIH010000065.1 GCA_947574085.1 uncultured Mycoplasmatota bacterium
TTATAACTTTATTATCTCTATTTAGCTCGATAAATTTTTACTCGTCAGTGCTGGGGATTGGATATTAAAAGTTGAATTAAATATTAAGTAATGATATAATAACTCGAATATCTATGTTAGAAAGGGGTAATTTTATGTACGAAACTTCAGGTGTTATTGATGAATCGTTTTTTCAGTTAATTAAGTATGATATTATTCCGAAAAAAATAAAAAAAATTATTGCATGTTGTTGTATGATTATTTTTTTATGTATAATAGCTTGTGCTTTTTTTAAATTATTATTAGCGTTTATTGTTTCTGTTTCTGGATTAGTAATGTTTTGTATTACTTATTATTTAGTGTTAAAAAGGACACTAAAATTAAGTGTACAAAGATTAAAAGAAACAACAAATAGGGAGTCATATGTGGTTACAACAAAATTTTTAGAAGATGGAGTAGTTATCCTAACTGATTATAGTGAAGAAGAAAAATTCTTTAAATATAACAATTTAGATACTTTGATTGAGACCAAAATATGTTATTTATTGTTTACTAAATCATTACAATATATAATTGTTTTTAAAGAACAACTTACTGAATCAGAAAAAAAGGGTTTGATAGAATTTTTAAAAAGTAAATCAATTAAAATTGACACAAGCATAAATTTATAATAAGAAAAAGGATAAGTTTTGTTTAAATTTATATTAAAATTCAACGACTATGGTATATTTAAAAAATTGTTAATATATTTGATATTATAAAACGAACTTTAAAGTCCTATTTGGCTATATTTAAACAGTTGACATCGTTCATTTTTTATACTTTAGAAAATTAAAAATGATTTTTAGTGGTTCAACTAATACTAAAAATTATAAAATTGGAATTTATGCCCCAAGATATATATGCACATATATTGGTGATTTAGGAGTTTTAAAATATTCATTTGTTGTTAATATGTCAGTAGTTTTGGATATTTGTTTTTAAAAAATGAACTTTTACTAATTATTTGCATTAAGTAGAGGTAATGGAGGATGATCTAATCCTTCACCTGATTTTGGTTTAGGTAAAGTTGATTATTCAAAAAGTGGTATAGGAATTTTAAGTTTTAACGAAATGCTGTATTTAACACTTGATTAATTGGCAAATAAAAACAATTTATTAATGAGTGAAATTCATAGAGATCAATATGTAGATAATGTTTTTGAATCTTTTGGTTATTTCAATATGCTCAATAACGCTAAAGTATTACTCATAGTATATAATCCTTTATTGGATAATACAATAACATTAAATGACTTAATGACTACAATTTGAGGACAAGCTTTATCTGTAAAATTTCTTATTTTAATTGGCGTTCTTGGTCCGCAGCTTGCAAGATTAATATACATTTCAGAGTTAAATGATATATTTGTAGATGACTATTATTAAATTCAATTAGTAATAAGTCTGCTTTTTAATATTGCAAGATATGAAAATACTGATATTGTTATTTTATTATATTTATTTAAAGGTATAACAATAATAAAGGTGAAGTTATTAGTATTATTAATGGAAATAGATTTGTTATTGAAATATATTATACATTATGTATGCTTTTGATTTAATATTTTATAACTTGCTAAGGGGGATCGTTTGAAGATGTTTGGAAAGAAGAGTATGGAGATATTGATTCTTATCAGTAAGATATTAGTTGTATTGATATTATTGACTAGTTGTCATAAAAAATCAAAAATCTTTGAAACGAGAAATAATGTTCCTGTTAACGATAATGAAATCTTACATGTTGATATTAATGAAGAGGAAGAAAATTTTGTAGCAGTTTATATGTTAAATGAAACAAATGAATTTAAATGTAATTTTATTAGTAAGTATGATATTGGTAAGCATACAAAAAACTATAAAGTGAAATTGAAAATTGAGTATTTAGATAATACTCAAATAATTGATTATATGGAAATTCCAAATTTCTCAAAGATAACTAAGCTATATGTAACAATGGAAAATTATCATTTCATTACTGCTTTATTTGATGATACTCAATTAATTTCAAAGGGAGCATATGATATTAGCGTTTTAAATAAAGAAGATAAACCTTTGAAATGTATGGCAGGTAGTACAGATAAAACACATATAATTGGCTTTGGTCAACAGCTAAGTAACAACTTAGTTGTTTATAAAACAGAATTGTCTGTTATTCATGGCGATGAGGAATGGAATGAAGAAAATGATGAAAAGATGACACTTAGTGTTATTTTGGAGGAAAAATAAATGAAGAAAATAGTTTTAGTATTGTTTATAGTTGGTATATTTTTAACCCCAATATCTGCTGAGCAAGAAATAACTAATATTTATCATGAAGAGAGTAAGGAACAAAAAATAATCAGGCAGTTGTATGAAGATAAAAATGTTCGAACTTATAAATTTATTGTAAAAAATGCTGTTGAAGATAGTTTTTTGGACATTGTTTTTTATATTGATGGTGAAATTAAGAGAACAGATATTAGTGTACTTGAATTTCAAAATGAAACAGATTATTTTATTATTGGAATGACATTAGAGACATTAGTTATCAGATCACATAGAACAAAAAGAAAAAAATATAGCACAAAAGCTATGAATAAAATAGATGTGGGTTTTACTTATGCATTACAAAAGATTAGGTTTATTAGGGAAGATAATACACCAATAAAGAATGGTGACTTAATTCTTCAATTTGAAAATTCGATAAATAATCATAATTATCGAATAGATTTGAAATATAGTTTAGAAGGATAAAAGCTAATTTGAAATAGATTATTGATATGTACTGTCCATATTGAAATTATAAGGTTGAATGAAATTTGATATTAAAAATGCATAAGTTAACATAGTGATCAATGAAATGAACAAAATATTTTTGTTCTTTTTTAATTTTTAAGAATTTAAATTTTAATCATATATGTCTCCTAGAATGGAGATTTTTTGTGTTTATACATATAGAAAGATTTTTTTCTATACGGGCTCTTTGAAAAGTGAATAATGCTATAATAGTGTATTTTTATTGATTAGAATTATAAATTTATGTGAAAGTATTAGTTGATATAGGGAGAATATTTATTGGTATGGGTATTCAATTTTATTACCTAAATAGTAATTACAATACCCCTAGTATCTAGCTAAGATTAATTTTAAAGATATGTAATCTATATGTAGGTTTTATTTAATCCTCTAAAGTATATGAAAAACAGTTTTTTATTTAAAAGTAATGAATATATGTGAATAGATTGATAATTAAATGAGAGCAGACATAATTATTTGTTATCAGAATAAATATAGTATATAGGGAGGATGGTTAAATTGCAAAAGGAAAAAAATATTCAATATATAGTTGAAAGGGAATATTTAGCAAAGATATCTGTTGAGGAGATGTTAATTAGGATCATTAAATCTCATATGAAATTAGTAAATGGAGAGTAATTATATGATTATACATTGGAATGTGTTTAAAATAGTAGATATAATTGCTATAGATATAGCAATTGAAATGGTATAAAAATGAGTACATTAAATGTTTTAGATTCATTATTTCAAACAGCAGTTTATATTAGGTTATCAAGAGAGGATGGTGATAAAGAAGAGAGTGATAGTGTTGGCAATCAAAGAAAATTGTTAACGGAATATATTGCTAAAAAAAAAGATTTAGTTTTATATGATACTTATATTGATGATGGGTATAGTGGTACTAATTTTAGACGGCCTAGTTTTCAAAGAATGATAGAAGACATAGAATCTGGTAATGTGAATTGTGTTATTGTTAAAGACTTATCAAGATTTGGCCGAGATTATATTGAAACAGGACGTTTTTTAGAAAGGGTATTTCCAGATTTAGGAATCAGATTTATTTCGATAACTGATGGGATAGATAGTTTAAAACAAGTTTATGATATGCTTTTACCAATAAAAAATATTTTTAATGAGCAATATGCCAGAGATATCTCAAAAAAGGTTAGAACTGCAGTAAAGACAAAACAACAGTCTGGTGAGTTTATTGGAGCATTTACAAGTTATGGCTATAAAAAATCTTCTACTGATAAAAATAAGCTGATTATAGATGAATATGCAGCCAATATAGTTAGGCGAATATTTGATATGTATGTCAAAGGCTATGGTAAGCAAAAAATCGCTGTGGTTTTAAATAATGAAGGTATTCTTTGTCCATCTGAATATAAAAAATTAAATGGACTTAATTATAATAATGCTAATAAATTAGATAGCACAACGTATTGGTCATATTCAACTATTAATTCTATTTTAAGTAAAGAAATTTATATTGGAAATATGGTTCAGGGAACGAGAATTCAGCGAATGCGGGGAAAACAGAAAAAAGTTCCCAAAGAACAGTGGATTATTGTTGAAAATACTCATGAACCGATTATTGATATGGGAACATGGCAAAAAGTACAAACACTTTTAAAAAGAAGAGCAAGAAAATTAGATTTAAATAAGAATATGAATATATTTGCTGGTTTTTTAAAATGTGGTGATTGTGGTAGAGCAATGACAAAAAGTATTTGGAGACATAGCAATGGGACTAGAGTATATGATTTCTATTGTGGGACATATCGACGAAATGGGAAAAAGTATTGTACCTCTCATAGAATACCTTTAAAGGTATTAGAGGATATTGTATTAGATGATTTAAAAAAGATTGTTAGTAGTGTTGAAGATTTGAAATTATTTATACAGTCTCAAAATCTAAATATTGAAAAATCTAAACAAATGACAAATACAGAAATCAATAAAATTAAATCAGATTTAGAACGTATAAAAAAATTAAAAAAATCTGTATATGAGGATTATAAAGAAGGTCTAATTTCTAAAGAGGAATACTTTTCATATCGTGAAGATTATTTAAAAAAAGAGGAACTATATTTAAAACAACTAGAAGTATTAGAAAGAGAAAAAGATGAAGGGGTTACAAGTTGTGTATTTGAGATTCCCTGGGTAAAAAGACTATTGGATTTAAAAGATATTGAAGTATTGGATAGAGATATTGTGGTTGAAATGATTCATCGGATTACTATTTATGAAGATAAGAAAATTAAGATTAGCTATAATTTTTCTAATGAATTAGAATATCTATTTTCCTCAGTTTATAATGATATTTAAGAAGAATAATATTAAAATTTTTAATATTAGCAGGCTTTATAATGATAAAGTTTGCGCAATTGATACCCTGGACATGGTGGGCTTGATAATGGTGCTAGTGTTGGAAAAATATATGAATCTGAATTGAATTTAAAAATCTCATTTGCATTGAAGGATGAATTAGAAAGTCGTGGTGCTAAAGTATACATGACTCGTGAAGATGAACAAGATATGACTAAACGTAATCATCATTATTCTAAGCAAGATGATATGTATCTAAGAGTTAAAAAAATTGATTCTTATAAGAGTGATTATTTAATGAGTATTCATTTAAACTCTGCACCAGCTTCAAGTGCTTGGGGATCTCAAGTTTTTTATTATAAAAATAGTGATAAAGGTAAGCGGTTAGCAGAAGAGATTCAATCTACAATGAAAGAGATAACGGGAAGTCCAAAAAGAATATCAGGTTCAAGTTTTCGGGTGTTAAGAGCAACACAAACGGTTGGAGTGTTGATTGAATGTGGGTTTATTTCAAATGCAAATGAGAGAGGTCAGCTTCAAAGTAGCAAATATCATCAAAAACTAGCAGTAAAGATTTGTGATGGTTTAGAAAATTATCGAGAAAAATATCCCGAAGATACTATAAAAAAAGAGGATTTTGAAAAAATTTTAAATTAATAGTATAATTGAATGAAAGTAGTGACTATAATGAAATGAACTAGTTACTCCTATAAATAAAAAAGACAATGTTTCAGTTAATATGATCTCGTTAAACATAACTGATAGATATTGTCCTTTTTAGTATATTGGGTATGTTATATATCTAAATATTGAAAATTCACCATGAGCTTTTACAAGGAGGAGATTGGTCCTATGTCGAGATTTTGAACTAACTAAACGTAAGAAATATAGTTATTTTGTTCTAATATATTTCTTTTTAGAACTATCTTACACTCTTTTCTTATTCGATTATGGTTAAATTATGGAAATGGGTTTATTAATCTAATTACTTAACTTATTGTAATGTTTTTCAAGTTATATGTTGGAACAATTATTATTTTATTAAAGGTGATTGAAGGGAAAATTGATTTAAATATGTATAAAATGCTTATATTATGAAGATTATTAAAAAAGAAGCAAAGTAATTCACTATAGTAAAGTGTTTGTTATATGATTTCTTATTTTATGAAAAGAGCTGAACGAATTTTTAAAGTTTACTTTGTAATATATTCTTTTTACATGGATATAAACATATATGATATTTTTAAAATCACATATATTAAATTAGAGAAGGAGGTGAGATAATGAATCGTTGTATAAGTAATAATAGTTGTATATGGTGCCCTTGTTGTCGTTGTAGACCCCCAATTATTATAAGGTGTCCAACAGGGCCAACAGGAAGTACTGGAGCAACGGGACCGACAGGGCCAACTGCACCGCCATTAAGAGGTAACATCTGTAAATAAAAAGAAAACTACCTAAGTT